>CAIKQM010000328.1 GCA_903829565.1 uncultured Planctomycetota bacterium | reverse complement strand
CAAGCCGCAGGACTTGGAGCAGTGGCTCCGCCGGCATGCGGTAGTCAGCCAGACGCCTACGGATGTCGACTTGATCACCTACGAGCAGCGCATGGTTGTCAAGCACGCTGGACAGTTCCATGTGCAGACCTTCCACCCGACCAACGAGCGCCGTCCGGTGCTCTATCTGCCAAAGGAGTGAGTCATGGCACGTACCAAGCCGACTACGAAGACCTGGCTGCAGTGGTGGCAACAGCCCAAGTTTGCCCAGCTCCGCCGCAAGTTCGTGCCCAGTGTGTTGTTCGCGCTAGGCGTGTACTTCGCGCAGAAGTTCCTGCAAGAGCTCGCTGGTACAGCCCTGTGGTACCCGCCTCAATGGCGCGAGTTCGTCACGGTCCTCGGAACGGCCATCGGCTTGGCCTGCTTCAACTGGGCTCGTCTGGCCGCCGAACCGACTGCGGGCGATCGTCAAGCTGAAGTGCGCTTGCAGCATCGCACGCTAGGGTTCTATGTCGTGGTGGTGCTACTGGTCTGCGGCTTCCAGTTCCTGCGGCACCAGACGGTCTATCACTGGCAGCCGAGCCATGGGTGGGTGGAGTCATATGAACTTGACAAGACCACCGCCGCTAACCTTCAGGACTTTGTCGAGCTCACCCGTGTAGAGCCTCTGCCAGGCGCAGAAGACACCGTGGTGCTGCGTGGAACGGTGCTGGTGCCTATGTACTTCAGCCAAGCCGGTCATGACGTGCTCGCGAGCTTTGAAGCGCAGCACCGTGGTGATCCCATTCAGGTCTGCTTGGCTGTCGCAGAGGATGATCTGCTCGACCTGATCCGCGCTGAGAAGCTCTGGCTGGGACTAACCATCCAAGCCTTCTTGCTGCTCCACCTTGCCATCCTCGCCTGTGCAGGCGCTGGCTTTGGTTGCTCGTACTCGCTGGGCGAAAGCATCGCCGAGCGTCTGGCCTAAGGAACTACCCTCATGAAGATCACACACATCATCCTTCCTCTACTCCTCACGGCTTGCGGAGCCACCCAGGGTGGCAAGATGCACGATGTGCCCCTGTCAAAACCGCAGGTGCGTACAACCTCGGAAACGCCGGTCCACAAGCAAGCTGTGCCTGTGACCACCGCCAAGCAAGTGGACATGACCGCCACGAGCGACGGTGAGTACCAGCTGGTTTTGCGCGACTTCAAGCACCACATCGCCGTTCAGCGGGAAAGCAACTGGTGCTGGGCTGCTTGTCTGGAGATGGTGAATGGCTTCCGCCGCATCGCCGGAGCCAGCACCCAAGAAGAAGTCGTGGCGCACTTCCACGCGCCCGGGTGCAACGAACCTGCCCGCCGCATCGAGATCATGCGTGGTCTGCATCCGGATCTTGAGGTGCAGGTCGTATGCGATCTCTACACCCTGACGGCTGGACTGCTGGACCAGCGCAGCGATCGCCTGATCGTCGACTTGGCCAAAGGTCAACCTGCGATCGTGGGGCTCAACTTTGAAGGCACCGAGCATGCCTGCGTTGTGATTGGTGTCAGCTATGCGCTGACCGAGGCGCAAAGCCCGCGCATGGAGTTGCAGCTGACCGAGGAGCAAAGCGACCTAGGAGACTCGGTGGGCGGCCTGATCGGAGGCGACGCACAGCGCTGGATCAGCGGAGGGCGCGAGGTACTCAAGCGCGCGCATGTCTACGCACCCAACGCTCTCGCCTTGCGCACCGTCACGATCGTCGATCCCTGGGACGGCAGCGTGAGCACGCTAGACGCCGAGGACTTTGCCCGCCGTTGCAGCCTCATTCTGACGCCCAGCGCCGCCCGCGCCGCATTGGAGGACGAACGACTCAAAGTCACGGCCCGCCAAGGTCTGGGCGAGCTGGCGCAGCTCCTGCGCTAGAGCTTGCAAACAAGTAGACCCGCGCGAGGAACTCTCCTCCTCGCGCGGGTCTTCGTTACGCCTCAGTAGCTAGGGACAAATGCTTCGT
>CAIKQM010000327.1 GCA_903829565.1 uncultured Planctomycetota bacterium | reverse complement strand
CAGATCCCGCCCTCATCGAACCTCGCCTACGGCTTGGACATCCCGCAGAACTACGACGGGATGTGGGTGCGCGACTACGACTATCTGTATCGCGATCACTTCGGCGACACGAACAACTGGCGCCCCATCATGGAAGGCACCAAGCGTTCTCTGCAGTTGTTCGGCGTGCAATGGGTGCTGGCTAAGTGGGACTGGAACTACTTGGATCATGGCTTGGTTGAGTTCGGCAAAGCAGGCGGACAAGCACCGCTGCGGCACGAGATCTTGCCCGGCAAGATGCTCGAGCAGACCTTCCGCGCGCGCAGCGATGGGCTGCAGCAGGTGATGTTCTTCCTCTCGACTTGGCCGCATGCGCAAGGCACACAGCTGCGCTTCCGGCTGCAGGATGTGGAGAGCGGCGAGATGCTCGCGGACTACCTCATGAAGGTCGAAGATGTGCGCTCCACCGTGTACTCCGCGAAGCATGTGGTGTGGGAGTCCGACTACAAGCTCGAGCCTTATGGACGCCCCGTGGTGTTCCGTTTCTCGCCCCTCACCAACAGCGATGGACGCACCTATCGCGCTATTCTCTCCAGTCCCGACGCAACGCCCACCAACGGTGTCTACGCATGGTCGTTCCCGCTCTACGGCTATGGCGACGGCGAATCGCGCTACGCCGGTCGCAAGCTAGCCGGCGAAACCTACTTTGACTTCTCGTATGACGGGCTCGAGCAGTACGAGCCCGTAGCCACCATTGGTGACTACACCTTGCACCGTTTCCGTGATGCGTTGCCGACCTTCAGCCTCGTCGGCGGCGCGGTGTATGCCGACACGCGCCAAGAAGAGATCGAGCTGTTGCGCGTGCCGACCTTCGATCCGCACAAGGTGGTCGTGTTGCCCTCGTCCGGTCGCCCCGAAGCGCGCGGCTTCGATCCCAGTACGCGTCGCTTGCTGCAGTTCCCGGACAAGGACTGGGTCTACATGCTCGCCGCCGATGGCCGCACGCTGGTGCACATCGATGACGAGGTCACCTTCTTGGCCAACAAGTTCCGCTGGAACCAGATCGAGCATCTGCCGTTGGAGGCCAAAGCGCGCTTCGTGGTGCATGACGACAGAGATCGCGAAGGCAAGCGCAAGCACGGCCTGCGCCTCGTCGTTCCGCCATCCAAGTTCCAAATCCCGCTGGAGCTAATCTCGCGTACTCCGACGCGCATCGTGATGAAGGTCGCGCGGCGCGAGCAGGCTTGGCTCGTCGCAGCGCAAACCTGGTACCCGGGTTGGAAGGCGCGCCTCAACGGCGAAGAGACGCCAGTGCTGCGCGCGAACTACGCCTTCCAAGCCGTGGAGGTGCCGCCCGGAGCATGGACTCTGGAGCTCGTCTACGAGCCGGCCTCGTGGCGCTGGGGCTTGTGGATTGCGGCGCTGGCGGCCCTCTTGGGCGGGTTGGGGCTGGGCTACGAGCGCTGGGCCCAGCAGCGCGCCCTACGGCGGACCGCATAGAACGCCGTAAACACCTGCGGAATATAGACATACAATCCAAATCCAGAGGCGGGATCCGGACGTCAATCTGCTAGTCTATTGGCCCTAAAAATCGAGCCACTCATGCCCGACACGGCCCCCTCTCCTGACGCATCGTCCCTGTGCTTCGCCGAAGATCTCTACCTGAACTGGGTGAAGGATCCCCAGTCGGTGTCGCCCGACTGGCGCACCTACTTTGAATCGCTCCCGCGCGACGAGTCGCTCGACTTGCCGCAAGCGGCCGCGGCCGAGGCCATGCCCGGCCCCGCAGCAGGCGTCGACGCACGCGGCCAAGAGAGCCTCGATCAGCTGGTGCGCGCCTATCGCGTGCGCGGCCACATGATCGCGAAGATCGATCCGCTCGGCCAGCAGCGGCCCGACTTCCCCGAGTTGGATCCGGCCTTCCACGGCTTCGGCGCCGACGACATGGAGCAGCGTTTCTCCACCGAGCGCCACTTTGGCGCGAGCTCGATGACGCTGTCCGAAATTCTTGACAAGCTGCGCACGACCTACTGCCGCTCGATCGGCGTGCAGTTCATGCACATTGACGACTTGCGCAAGGTCGACTGGCTCTTGCGCCGCATGGAGCAGAGCGAGAACCGCCTGCAGATGTCGCGCGACGAACAAGTGCGCACGCTGGAGCGCCTGACCGACGCGGTGCTGTTCGAAGAGTTCGTGCAGAAGAAGTTCCTAGGCGCGAAGAGCTTCTCGCTGCAAGGTTCCGAAAGCCTGATTCCGCTGCTCGACAACTTGGCCGAGCGCGCCGCGGAGCATGGCGTGCGCGACATCGTGTTGGGCATGGCTCACCGCGGTCGCCTCAATGTCCTGGCCAACTTCATGGGCAAGGGCGCGCGCCAGATTTTCCGCGAATTCGCCGACGTGGACGGCGCTTTGTACCTGGGTGGCGGCGATGTGAAGTACCACCTCGGCCACACCAGCACGCACCACACGCGCTCGGGCGCCGCGATCCAGCTGTCGCTGTGCTTCAACCCCAGCCACTTGGAGTTCGTGAACACCGTGGCCCAAGGCCGCGTGCGCGCGCACATGGAGCGTCTGGGTGACACGAACGGCACGCAATGCATGGCGGTGCTGATCCACGGCGATGCGGCCTTTGGCGGCCAAGGCATCGTGCAAGAGACGCTCAACCTCTCGCAGTTGGATGCGTACCAAACGGGCGGCACGATCCATGTGATCGTCAACAACCAGATTGGCTTCACCACGGACCCGCAGGATGGTCGCAGCACGACCTACTGCACCGATGTGGCCAAGATGCTGCAGATTCCGATCTTCCATGTGAATGGCGAAGATCCGGAAGCCGTGGCGCAAGTCGTGCGTTTGGCGATCGACTTCCGTGCCGAGTTCCACACCGATGTCGTGATCGACATGTACGCCTACCGCAAGTTGGGCCACAACGAAGGTGACGAGCCTGCGTTCACGCAACCGGTGTTGTACGCCGCGATCCGCAGCCGCAAGCCCGTGCGCGAAGGCTACCTCGACCACTTGCTGGCGCACGGCGAACTGACGCGCGAAGACGCGGATCGCATCGCCGAGGAACGGCGCCTCAAGCTCGAAGCCGAATTGGACGCGTCCAAAGCTCCTGACTACAAGTACCAGCGCGAACCGCTGGGCCCGGAGTGGTCGCGCTACAAGGGCGGAGCCGACGCAGAGTGCGAGGAGACGCCGACCAAGGTCGAGCGCAACACGCTGTCACAGTTGCTGCTGGCCACCACGGCCACCCCGCCCGATTTCGAGCCCAACGCCAAGATCGCCAAGCTGCTGGAAACGCGCGCCGAAATGGCGCGTGGTGACAAGCCGCTGGACTGGGCCATGGGTGAGCTGGCCGCGTACTCGTCCTTGGCCGCCGAGGGTTGGCGCGTGCGCATGACGGGTCAAGATGTGGAGCGTGGCACCTTCAGTCACCGCCACGCCGTGTTGCGCGACACGCGCGATGGTCATCGCCTGCACTTGCTGCGCCAACTAGGCGACCAACAAGCAGACGCGTTGCTGCGCAACAGCCCGTTGTCCGAAACAGGTGTCTTGGGCTTCGAGTACGGCTACACGCTCGATGCCCCGAACACACTGGTCGTGTGGGAAGCGCAGTTCGGCGACTTCAACAATGTGGCGCAGGTCATCATCGACCAGTTCATCGTCAGCGCCGAGGCCAAGTGGAAGCGCCTCTCGGGCTTGGTGATGTTGTTGCCGCATGGCTTTGAAGGTCAAGGCCCCGAGCACAGCAGCGCACGCTTGGAGCGCTTCCTCCAGCAATGCGCAGGCGACAACATCCAAGTCGTCAACCTCACGACTCCGGCGCAAGTGTTCCATTGTCTGCGCCGCCAAGTCGTGCGCGCCTGGCGCAAGCCGTTGATCGTCATGAGCCCCAAGAGCTTGTTGCGTCACCCGAAAGCGGTGTCGCCGCTCGCGGACTTTAGCGATGGGCACTTCCAACGCATCATCGGCGACAACGCAGTCGCCGCAGAAGGCGTGACGCGCGTGCTGTTGTGCAGCGGCAAGATCTACTACGAGCTTGTCGACCAGCGCGAGAAGCTGGGCCGCCACGATGTGGCCATCGTGCGCTTGGAGCAACTCCATCCGTTGCAGGAGCGCGACCTGAGCGCCGCGCTCGCGCCCTACACCAAGGCCCAACAAGTGCGTTGGGTGCAGGAAGAGCCGCGCAACATGGGCGCGTGGCAGTACCTCTACTGTCGCTTCGGCACCAGCATGTGCGGTCGCACCTTGGACGGCATCACGCGCGACGCCTCTGCCTCGCCCGCAACGGGCTCGCCGAGCGCGCACAAGATGGAACAGCAGCAGATCCTCGACGCGGCCTTCGCTTGATGCAGGCTGCCGCGACCCACTGATCACCTACTCCGCACGCACATACGCAGCACGCACACTCATGAGCCAACTTGAACTCAAAGTGCCCTCAGTGGGCGAGTCCATCACGGAAGTCCAGATCGGCGATTGGCTCGTCGGCGAAGGCGCCAGCGCCAACAAAGATCAGTCCGTCGTGGTGATTGAGACGGACAAGGTCACGACGGAACTGCCCGCGCCTGTTGCAGGCACGGTGGCGAAGATCCTCAAGAAGAAGGGCGACAAAGCCGTGGTCGGTGAGGTCATCGGCTACCTCGTCGCAGGCGCAGCTCCGGCTAAGCCCGCAGCAGCGGCCGCACCGACAGCACCCGCAGCTCCGGCCGCACCTGTGGCACAGGCGGCACCCGTGGCGGGTGCGCATGTAATGCCGGGCGCAGCACGCATCGCCGCCGAACGCGGTGTGGACCTCGCCAAGGTCGCGGGCTCTGGTCCCGGCGGCCGCGTGTTGAAGGAAGATGTGCTCGCTGCCACGAGTGCACCGGCGACAGCGCCCAAGGCGATCGCAGCCGCACCCGTTGCCCCCGCCGCCAAGCCGGCCAAGTCCGCCGACTCGCGCCAAGAAGAAGTGGTGCCCATGTCGCCGATGCGCAAGCGCATCGCGCAACGCTTGGTGGAAGCGCAAACCAACGCCGCGCTGCTCACCACCTTCAACGAGATCGACATGGGCGCAGTGATGGAACTGCGCAACCACTACAAGGACGACTTCGCCAAGAAGCACGGCGTCAAGCTGGGCTTCATGTCCTTCTTCGTGAAGGCCGCGTGCGATGCGTTGAAGCTCGTGCCGCAGGTCAACGCCGAAGTTCGCGGCGAGACGATCGTGATGCGCTCGTACTGCGATGTGGGCGTGGCCGTGGGCTCGGGCAAGGGCTTGGTCGTGCCCGTGCTGCGCAACGCGGAACGCATGAGCTTTGCAGGCATCGAAGCCGCCATCGGCGACTTCGGCACGCGCGCGCAGAGCGGCAAGTTGACGCTCGATGAACTCGCTGGCGGCACCTTCACCATCTCGAACGGCGGCATCTATGGCTCGCTGTTGTCGACTCCGATCGTGAACCCGCCGCAGTCCGGCATCCTCGGCCTGCACGCCATCCAAGATCGCCCCGTGGCGCGCGATGGCCAAGTGGTCATCCGCCCGATGATGTATGTCGCGCTGACCTATGACCATCGCATCGTCGATGGTCGCGAAGCGGTCACGTTCTTGAAGCGCATCAAGGAATGCATCGAGAACCCGACGCGCATGCTGATCGAGATCTGAGTCTCACGCACACCTCCACCGCGCACTTCCTATGAGCAGCACCACGTTTGATTTGATCGTCATCGGCGCCGGTCCCGGCGGCTACATCGCTTCGATCCGCGCCGCTCAGCTTGGTCTGTCGGTGGCGTGCATCGAGAAGGAAGACCGTCTCGGTGGCACATGCTTGCGCGTGGGCTGCATTCCGTCCAAGGCGCTGCTCGAGTCGAGCGAGCTCTATCACGAGGCCAAAGACGGCTTCGATCGCCACGGCATCGCGTTCACCGAGGTGAAGGCCGATGTGGCCAAGATGCTGGCGCGCAAGGACACGATCGTGAAGACCTTGACCGGCGGCATCGACGGCCTGTTCAAGAAGCACAAGATCCAGCGCTTCGTCGGTACCGGGCGCTTTGTCGCGCGCAACAAAGTAGCGGTGGTCGCGGCCGATGGTTCTGTGACGCACGAACTCGCCGGTCGCAACATCTTGGTCGCCACAGGCAGCGTGTCCGCGCCGCTCAAGGGCGTTGCGCTCGATGGTGACCGCATCGGCACCAGCACCGAGGCGCTCTCATGGCCCGCGGTGCCCAAGCACCTCGTCGTCATCGGCGCCGGTGCGATTGGCTTGGAGATGGGCTCGGTGTGGGCGCGCCTCGGCGCCAAGGTCACCGTCCTCGAGTACGCCGATCGCGTCCTGGCCGCGATGGATCATGAGGTCTCGGCCCTCGCCAAGAAGCTCTTCGAGAAGCAGGGCCTCTCGTTCCAATTGGGCGTCAAGGTCACGGGCGCACGCGCGACGGCCAACGGCGCGACAGTCGACATTGAGGGCAAGCCCTCCCTCGACTGCGACCGCGTGCTGCTCGCCGTCGGCCGCCGCCCCAATGTGGAAGGCCTCAATATCGAAGCCATCGGCCTCAAGCTCGACGAGCGCGGCCGCATCCCCGTCGACCACCACTTCCGCACTCCGGTCCTCGGTGTGTTCGCCAT
>CAIKQM010000326.1 GCA_903829565.1 uncultured Planctomycetota bacterium | reverse complement strand
CGCGGGATGGGAGTGGCGGTCGTCAGCAGCGCATGCACATCACGGCCTTTGTCGATCAGGCGCGTGCGCTGCGACACGCCAAAGCGATGCTGTTCGTCAATCACCGCCAAGCGCAGCCGCGGAAAGCTCGTGCTATCCGACAACAAAGCATGTGTGCCGAAGATGATGTCCACTTCGCCTAGAGCCACGCGCCGTGCAAGTTCAGCGCGCTCGCGTGGTTTGGCCGCGCCGGTCAACAACGCGCTGCGCACACCGGCGCGCGCGCACCACTGCGCTCCCACCTGAGCGTGTTGACGCGCGAGCAACTCAGTCGGTGCCAGCAACGCTGCTTGACCGCCGGCCGAGACGGCCGCCAAACACGCCACCAAGGCCACGGCTGTCTTGCCGGCGCCTACATCGCCTTGCACCAATCGGCGCATAGGCACAGTACCGGCCAAGTCCGCGCGGATTTCGTCCAACACGCGCCGTTGAGCCGTGGTCCAACCGAAAGGAGCCAAGCCCATCAAGCGCGCCCACTCCGCATCGGAAAGCACCACACTCTCTGCGCGACCAACGCGCAGATCCCGTGCACGCGCCACCAAACGCTGGTGCAAAGCGACCCAGTCATCCAAGGCCACGCGCCGGCGCGCCATCTCGAAACTGGCCGCATCCGCTGGCTCATGCAAGGTCAGCAAAGCCTGTGGCAAGGGCAACAGTTGGTGCGTCGCCAGAGTGGCTTCATCCAAGGTCTCCTGCACTTGACCGGACAGGCGCCGCGCAGCTTCGGCACAGGCGGCACGCAGGATCTTCTCGCCCACACCCTCGATGCTCGGGTAGCGCGGTTCGCAAGCACCAGCCGCCATCGGTGCTTCCGGCTTCTCGAAGCGTTGCACCAGGAACTCGGGCAGGGTCTGTCCTTTCTTTTTGACAAGGCCGCGCGCGCGCACGGCGCTGTCTACTGGATGCTGCTTGGCAGTCCAAGGCTGGTTCCAAATCACGAGCTCAAGCTCAGCACCCAGCGCATCCACCACCCGCAAACCGACGCGGCTGCGTCCGGCAAAGCGACGCAAGGTAACGGCCTTCACTGTGCCCTCGACCACAGCCTCCAGGCCCGGCTCCAGCTCGTGCGCCGGAGTGACTTCAAGCCCCTCAAGCAAGGAGCTCGGCACCAGCCGGGCCAGCGACTCCAGCGTGGTGTACCCCGCCTCGCGCAGGCGGGCCTCACGCGCCGGCCCCAAGCCCGGTAAGCCTAGGTTCGGGGTGCCTGTGGGGTCTGTCATCACTCTCGTTGTAGCGATCGTGGCCCCCCGCGCCCATATGCTCTTGTTTCCGATCCCTGTCGAAGCGCATCCTCCCTGCATGGAACTGCGCTTCTTCGGGGCCACCGGCGGTACCACCGGCACCTGTCACATGCTGCGCTCCAACGGCCGGACGGTCTTGTTGGATTGCGGCATGTTCCAAGGCCCGCGCGCGTGGAGCCGCGTCAAGAACGCCGAGTTCACCTTTGATGCGACCAAGGTCGATGCCGTTGTGCAGTCCCACGCGCATGTGGATCACTCAGGCAAGCTGCCGTTGCTGGTGCGACGCGGTTTCGACGGCTTCATTCACGCCACACGGCCCACGCGCCATCTCTGTGATGCGCTGCTGCGTGACACTGCCAAGATTTTGGCGGCGGATGCGCGCTTCTTGAATGAACAACGCCGACGTGCCGAACAAGCCAAGCACGACGAGCGTTCCGAGCGGCATGAAGTGCGCGCACATCTGCGCGCCAAGACGCGCGGCACCAAACGCCCTGCGCATGGCCCGCGACGGGAGCGCGATGGCCTCGATGATGACTTCGATTGGAGCGAGTACGCCCAGCTGGATCTGCCGCCGGAAGAAGTCTTGCCGCTCTACATGGAAGAGGATGTAGAGGAGGCTCTGCGCCGCTTTGTTGATCAGCCGTACGACACGTGGTTCGAGCCGGTACCCGGCATGCGCTTCCGCTTTCACGATGCCGGCCACATCCTTGGATCGGCGTGGGTGGAAGCACGCATCGAAGATGGTGCGCGCACGCACCGCCTCGTCTTCACCGGCGATTATGGCCGCAAAGGCGCGCCCATCCTGCGCGACCCCGTGCCTTTGACCGAAGCGGACATCTACATCAGCGAAAGCACCTACGGCGATCGCTTGCATGAGCCGTTTGACGATATGGAAGAGCAGCTGGCCCAGGCGGTGGCGCGTCTCCATGCGCGCGGTCGCGGCAAGTTGATCATCCCCGCCTTCGCGGTTGGTCGCACGCAACACCTCTTGTACGCCTTCTCCAAGCTCGTGCATGACGGGCGCATGCAGCCCATCGACATCATCGTCGATTCGCCGCTCGCCACGCGCGCCACGCGCATCGTCATGGACCATCCGGAGTGCTTCGATGCCGAGGCGTTGGAGCAGTGGCGCCTCTACCAGACGAGTGATCGCTTCAGCGGGCGTGTGCGCTTCACCGAGTCCGCGGAAGAGAGCAAGGCCTTGAACAAGGATCCGCGTCCGGTCGTCGTCATCTCAGCCTCGGGCATGATGGAGTCGGGGCGCGTGTTGCATCACCTGCTGTGGAATCTGGAGAAGCCCGAGACCGAACTCCTCATCGTCGGCTTCCAGGCACGAGGCACCTTGGGACGCAAGCTGGTCGATGGAGCCAAGCGTGTGCGCATCTTGGGACGCGAGGTCGAAGTCGCCGCGCGCGTGACCACCATGCTGGGCTTCTCGGCTCACGCTGACCGTCAAGGCCTGTTGGATGCGCTGCTTCCGCATGCGGCCCAAGCGCAGACCCTGTTCCTCGTGCACGGAGAGGATGAAGAGCGCGGCTCGCTTGCGCAGGCCTGCGAGGCCGGCGGCTTCCGCCATGTGGTCACGCCCGAAGATGCGTCCCCTTTCCGCGTATAGAGCTTGAGATTCCGGAGCGCGGCTCTGTCCGCGCCTCCTCGCGAGCGGTACAAGATGGTGAGCGCAACGCGCCCCACAGACCTCCATGACCGGCCAACTGGACGACTCCACGATCTACGAAGCGCGTGTCGCACTCGACGACCTGCGCGATGCGTGGTCGTTGCTCGATCCGGAAGAGCGCGCCGAGGCCTTCCGCAGCTTGAAGGCCGCTGAGGCGGAAGAGTTCTTCGAGAGCCTGTCAGCGCTGGACCAAGCGCAGATCGTGTTAGGTTTACCTGACATCGAACGCAAGCTGTGGGTGCGCTCGATGGCGCCTGACGACTTGGCTGACGTGGTGCAGGCGTTGCCTGACGAAGGCCGCGCTTCGGTGCTGGCACTGCTGGACGAGCCGACGCGCAAGGAGCTCGTCGCGCTCCTCGCGTACGAGGAGGACGAAGCCGGCGGCTTGATGAACACTCGCTACGGGCGCTTGCGCCCGGAGATGAGCGTCGATGAGGCCATCACCTACCTGCGCAAGCAGACACCCGAGCGCGTGGAGAGCATCTACTACGCGTATGTGCTCGACCAGCAATCGCAGCTCTTGGGTGTGGTGTCGTTCCGCCAGCTGATCATGGCCAAAGGCTCGGCCAAGGTGGCCGAGGTCATGACGATGGACTTGGTGACCGTGCCGGACGAGATGGACCAAGAAGCTGTGTCGCGTTTGTTCGCGCAACACAGCTACTTGTCGCTGCCGGTAGTCGATGCCCAAGGCCGCATGAAGGGTGTGGTCACAGCCGACGACATCGTCGATGTCGTGCGCGAAGAAGCCACCGAGGACATCCAGAAGATCGGTGGTTCGGCCGCGCTGGAAGCGCCGTATCTCGAGGTGCGCTTCCTCGACATGATCAAGGCTCGAGCGGTGTGGCTCGTGGTGTTGTTCTTGGGCTCGATGCTCACGATCAGCGCCATTCGCACCTTTGAAGGTCAACTGGCCAAGGCATCGGTGCTGACCGCCTTCATCGCCATGATCATCAGCTCTGGTGGCAACTGCGGCAGCCAAGCCTCCACCCTGGTCATTCGCGCCATGGCACTGGGTGAACTCAAGATGCGCGATTGGTGGCGCGTGTTTGTGCGCGAAGCCAGCGCAGGACTCGTGCTGGGTGGCATCCTTGCGGCGCTGGGCATGCTGCGCGTGGTGATCTGGCACCACTCGTTCGAAGACAGCAGTGGCGAACCTTTCTACGGCGATCACTACATCTTGATCGGCCTGACTGTCGCGGGTTCGGTCATTGGTGTCGCCTTGTGGGGCACCTTGGTCGGTGCGTTGCTGCCGTTCTTCCTGAAGCGCGTGGGCCTTGACCCTGCGAGCGCCTCGGCCCCGCTCGTCGCGACCTTGTCGGACGTGACGGGCATCCTGATCTTCTTCAGCGTGGCAAGCACGGTGCTTTCGGGCACCTTGTTGTAAGCGCTAGCGCCCGGTCAACGCACGCAACGCGGCGGTCACCGCTGCGCTGTCAATCACCGTGGTATCGCGGCGCGGATGCTCCGAGCCGGAGGCATCCACGGGCAGACGCCACACGCAAAAGCCTGCATAGCGCGTATCCGAGTCCAGCGTGCGTGCGTAGCGTTCGAAGTCGCGCCACTGCAGTTCTTGCCAGCCTGGCGCTCCGCGCTCAAAGCCCACGCGCGCCAACCACAGCGGCTTGCCGACCTTGGCAGCCGCCTCCAAAGCCGCATCCACCTGCCAACGCGTGTCGCTTTGGATGTAGGCGCGCGCATCAGGATCGCGCCCGACCGGCAACGTGTCCATGTCAGGAAACACAGCGTAGCCGACGCGATCCAACTGGGACCAGAACGACGCTTGCTCGACCTCCAACGGGTTCGAAGCCGTGTAGGTGAGCAGCCCATCAAAGGCCGCGCGCGCCCGACCAATGACACGCTTCCAACCTTCGCTGCGCCAGTCGTAGTCTTGCGGACCTTCGTCGCGAATGACCACTTGCGGAGTCGCGTTGCCGATCGACAACGAATCTGCTCCACCAAGTTGCGCGAGCAGGGCTGCATGCTCGACCAAATCAGCCCATCGATCGAACAGACGCGCGCGCACCTCCGCATCCCCCGCGACTGTCGCGCCCATAGCCGGTCCCGAAGGCGACCACTGCAAGGTCAGATCCAGATGCACAGCCATACCGCGCGCACGCGCGGCGCGCATCGCAGCCCATACGGGAAGGTCGCCTTCAGCGAAGCCGAGCTCTAGGTCCGCGCTGACACCACCCGTTGGCGGTGCCTCGGGACGAGCCACCAACACCACCGGTAGAGAGAGGCCCGACACGCCGCGTGCACGCAACTCATCCAAGCGCGCCAGCCAGCGGTCGGATGCCGGCCCCAGCTCAGGCACGCGCAACTCGTGCGCAAGACTGACCGTGAAGCGCAACAAGGTCGCTTGATCGCCACGCCGTGCCCCAGCGGCAGCTGCGAAGGCTGCTGCGCGCTCCGCTGACTGGTCACGCAACGCCGCGTGAAAAGCGCGCGTTTCCTCGGCGGTGATGACCGGTGTCAGTTCGGCGCGCCACAGACGCACCACGGCAAAGTCGCCGTGCTGTGCCCGCAAGCGCCGCACCAAAAGCGCGCGCAGCGGCACCACCACATGACGTGACCAGTGCACTGTGGCTTCGGGACTCAACAGCTCGGCGATCGTCGGCAGCTCGCCACGCAGCGTGAGTCGCGCGCACCACTCCTCCAGCGGCACACCAAACCAAGTGTTGGCCGCATCCGTGGCGACGGCATCTTCCAGCCACAACACGCTGGTACGCCCAAGGATGGCGCGCAACGACGCACGCGCCACACCGGCACCACCATCGTCAACTGTACCTGACAGGTAGACCAGGGCATGCGGCATGGCCGGCGCCACATAGGTTTGTGCTGCGCGCTCACCATGCCAAGCCAAGTCCTCGGCGGCTGAAGTCAAGTCCACGGAGACTTCGGGCACCTCATCCACACCACACCAAGCGCTGACCTTGCGCCGCGCGGTTGCACAGCGCAACGTTGACTGCTCCACGGCACCGGCCGGAAAAGCACCCGCCAGACGCACCACCGCCAAACCGCCCGTGGGGGCTTGCGGCACAAGTTTGGTCACACCTTCATAGCGACGCACGGCTTCACGCCGCAAACGCGAGGGATCGGCT
>CAIKQM010000325.1 GCA_903829565.1 uncultured Planctomycetota bacterium | reverse complement strand
GTCGAGATCGTGCGCTACGCAGGTGGCGTGCCCGTGCTCGTGAAGCCGCGTGCGGACATCGGTCCGGACTTGGCTGCACTGGAACGCGCCATCACGCCGAAGACCAAGGGCTTGCTGCTCAACTCGCCCAGCAATCCGTCGGGCTATGTCATGACGCACGCCGAGGTGCGCGCGCTGTCCGAGTTCGCGGCGCGCCACAACCTGTGGATCGTTTCAGACGAGATTTATCGGCGTTTGGTGTACGAAGGCGAGCCGAATCTCTCGCCCGTTTCGGTTGCGCCCGAGTTCAAGCAACGCACGGCCATCATCGATGGTGCGTCGAAGGCCTTCGCGATGACGGGCTACCGCATCGGCTTTGTGGCGGCGCCGCAACCGGTCGCGGCAGCGGTAGGCCGCCTGCACAGCCAATTGACGGGCAGCCCCAACGCCATCTCTCAAGCAGCGTACTTGGCCGCGCTCCAACAAGAACCGCCCGAAGTGGCCGTCATGTGCGCCGAGTTCCAAAAGCGCCGCAACATCTTGGTGCGCGGCTTAGAGAGCATCGGGTTGCGCACACCGCAGCCGCGTGGCGCCTTCTATGCGTTCCCCGAGGTGTCAAAATTCCTTGACGCGCGGGGCTCCAAGGGCTTCTGCGAGGACTTGCTCGAGCAACAGAACCTCGCCGTGGTGCCCGGCTCGGCCTTCGAGTTGGAGGGCTACATCCGCTTGTCCTACGCCACGTCGATTGCCCAGATCGAGGCGGCACTCGAGCGCTTGGGGCGCTTTGTCGCCTCGCATCCGCGCCGCGGCTAGAGTCGAGTCGCTCGACGCAGGACGCACACATGGCCATGATCTCCCTGCTAGTTTGCTTGACGCTCACGGCAAGTCCCCTGCCCCTCAACGATGCGGCTGCGCTGCGCAATGCCGCGACTGCGCTGGCGGAAGGGCGCACGGATGCGGCGCGCACCGCACTCGACACCGTCAGCCCCGGCGGCCGCGGCTTTGAGTGGAAGCACATGAGCTTGGCTGTGGCCTGTGCCGAACCGGCCGGCAAGCTCTCCGCCACCAGCAGTTGGATCCGCGGTGGCACGCCCACCAGTCTCGATGTGTCGCCTGATGGTCGCTTGCTCGCGACCGGTTGGTCGGATGGGCGTGCGCTGCTCATGGATGCACGCGATGGAGATGTGGCAGCGGCCTGCGCCACGGTGGCTGCTGCCACCACAGTCGTGCGCTTCACTCCGCGTGGTCATGCGCTAGTCGTAGGCTACGCGGACGGCACGTTGCGCGCGCACTCGTTGGATGGTGGCTTGTTGATGCAGTTCACCGCAGGCGAGCGGGCGATTGTGGCTTTGGCCTTTGAGGGCGAGCGCCTTGCGTCTCTTTCCGCCGATGGAACCGTGGTGCTGCACTCGACGGCCACGGCGCAAACGCTGGAAACCAAGCGCGATTTTGGAGCGACCGCCAGTGCGCTGGCCTGGACTCCGGCGCTGGGCTTGGCTGTGGGTTGCGTGGACGGCTCGGTGCGCGAGTGGACCTCGCTCGCCAAGGAGCCGAGCCGTGTGTGGCGGAGCGCTGATGACAAGGCCGTGCGTGCTTTGCTTGCGTCAAGTACTCTTGACACCCTCTGGATGGGCGGTGCCTTCGAAACGCGCTTGTTGGCCCAACCGCTGCAAGGCGAGGCAGCGCCCAAAGTCTGCGTCGGCCCGCGCAGCCCCGTCGCGACTCTGGCCCTAGACCCGCGCGCACAACGCTTGGCCTCCGGCTGCGAGGATGGAGCGGTCTGGCTGCACAACGCAGCGGACAGCAGCGTGCGCTGCGTGCTGCGCCCCGGCAAGGCAGCTGTGGTGGAGCTGGACTTTGATGCCAACGGTACGCGCCTCTTCGTCGCCTCCGCCGACGGCGCCGTGCATGTACTCGAGACCGATGCCACCGTCGCCCGCCGCGCCCAAGCCGACCGCCTGCCGCCCCTGCCCAGCGACAGCGAGGCCGGCAGCCTGCGCGTGCACCAACTCGAGACCCTCCTGCTGCGCCAAGTCGCGCGCGACAATCGCACCAAAGAGCACTGGGCGCGCGTCGAGGCCCTGACCCAACAAGGGCTCGCCCGCGAGCCGGAGAGCGGCCGCCTCCTGACCGTGCTGGGCGGCGTGCAGCTGCGCACCGGCGCAGTCACCGAGGCTCTGGCGAACCTGGAGGCCGCCAAGGACAAGGAACGGGGCCTGCCGCACAACCTGGCCTTCCGCGCTGTGGCGCTGGGGAGGTTGGGGCGGTACGACGAGGGGCGCGTGCTGCGGAACCGGTTGGCCACGCTGCTGGAGGAGCGGCG
>CAIKQM010000324.1 GCA_903829565.1 uncultured Planctomycetota bacterium | reverse complement strand
GGCGATTGGCCGCTGCACTGCCACATGACGCACCATGTCATGACGCAGATGGGGCACGGCTTGCCGAACACGACGGGTGTGGACCTGGCCAAGATTGATGAAGCGCTGTACGAGCATGTCCCGTCCTACAGCGCGATGGAGGAAGAGATGGTGGCGGGCGGCGATCATGCGTCGCTGACGCCGCCGAACAGCCTGCCGATGATCGGCAGTCGTGGCCCGCACGGGATCGTGACCATGTCGGGCATGTACACCGTGCTGAAGGTGCGCGCGACTCTGGAAGAGGGCGTGGAGCCAGGGTGGTACGAGGCGCCGCCGGAGACCATTGCCAGGGCGGCCACGGAAGAAGAGCTGCGGCGCGACGGGATCGAGCTGCAGCGGTAGCCCGCCGGGGGTAGAAGCGGGGAAAAGATTATACTTGTGCGTATTATACGACGAAGTATAATGCACCCCATGTTCCTCGCCCGCACCCGCGAACTCGCGTTCTTAGACGAGCTGTACCAATCTGGCCGCCCCGAGTTCTTTGTCCTCCACGGTCGCCGCCGGGTGGGCAAAACCGAGCTCCTGCAGCAGTTTTGCCAGGCTCGGCGCGCTGTCTACTTCCTCGCGGCCCAGGTGCGCGAAAAGGACAACTTGCGCGCCCTGCGCGATGCCTTGGCGGAGGGCCTCAACGATCCCTCGATCGCCTCCGTCGAATTCCCCAGTTGGGGGGCCGCCTTGACCTTCGCAGCGGATCGCGCCAAGGACAAACGCTTGGTGCTCGTGCTCGATGAGTTCCCCTATTTGTGCGACGCCACAAAGGGCCTGACCTCCATCGTGCAACGCTTCTGGGACACGCAAGGCAAGAAGTCACAGCTGATGATCGTGCTGTGCGGTTCGCAGGTGTCGTTCATGGAGAAGGAGGTACTCGCCGAACGCTCGCCACTCTTCGGGCGCCGCACCGCGCAACAGCGGCTCGAGCCGCTGGCCCCCAACGAGGCCATCCAGTTCTTCCCCAGTTGGGATCTCAACGAACGCGTGCATGCGTACGCGATCCTTGGAGGGATGCCGGCGTACTTGCAGCGCTTTGATGAAAGTCTGTCGCTCGAAGCCAATGTGATGAAGGAGTGCCTGCGCCCCGAGGGCTATCTCTACGACGAGGTCAACTTCTTGCTGCGCTGCGAGCTCCAGAATCCCGCGACCTATGCGTCGCTGCTGGCTGCGGTGGCGCGTGGCAAAGAGAAGGTCGGTGACATTGCCCTCGAAGCAGGCGTCGATACGACCACGGCCAACAAGTACTTGACCACCCTGCGTGAGATGGGCTTGGTCGAGCGTGAAGTTCCCGTGACAGACACGGATCCATTGCGTTCGCGGCGCGGTGTGTACCGCGTGGCCGACCGGTTCCTTGCCTTTCACTTCCGCCACATCCAGCCGCATGCAGCGCAACTCCAAGCAGGCCGCGGCGCCAAGGTATGGGCCGAGTCGGTACAGCCTGACTTGTCGCGTTTATTTGACGAAGCGCGCGTGGACTTCATCGTGCATCACTTGAAGCACACAGCGGCGGATGTGCTCGATGTCGAGCTGCACGAAGTCGGCCGCCACCACGGGCGCTACATCCGCGCCTGCGCGCGCGCGGCCGATGGTTCGGGCGTGGCTGCGCTTGTGATCCCGCCCCGCTTTCAAGACGCACAAGGCCTGGCCGACGAAGTCGCGCAACTTGCACGACACTTCGAGGGCCCGCTGACGCGCTTGGTGTACGGCTTCAATGGCCTCACCACATCGCCGCTGGGCTTCGAGCAAGTCCCGGAGGGACAACTGCTGTGAGCGGGCTCGACGAACGCTTTCACGAGTACTTCGCCGCGCTGGACCGCAGCGGCCAAGTGGACCGCTGCTACCTGTGCCGGCGCACAAGCGCAGATGTGAAGCTCTTCCTCGGCTTCAGCGAAGACGGCGTGCCCGCACGCGCCGCCGAGTACGGCATCGAAGATGTGACCTTGGCCGAAGGCGACATCATGAGCTACCGCGGGATCCGACCGGTGTGTGCCGTGTGCCAGTTGAATGTCGACACGATCACGGCTCTGGGCGAGCACGAGGTGCTCACGCGGTTGTTGTTGGAGATGGAGCGCGAGCGGGATGAGTTGTGGCCGCGCGGCTGAGGCGCTCACAAGCGCCGTGAGCCGATGCGCGCATAGCAACGCGTGGCACCATCGACATCCCTGCGGGCTGAGACCAACGCCCGATCGTTGGCATAGGTCGACACCGCGGGCACCGTGACATACACATGCACGACTTCGGACTGACCGGGGGCTAGCACCGCCGTCTGGCTGGTCGACAACGCCAGCGGCCAGAGCGCGTTTTCAGCTGCAAGCGTCCAGCTCGAGGCCACCGGACCGTCGTTGGTGATCGTGAAGGAATAGTCGAGCACTTGACCCGTCAAGCCCGCTTGACGCGCCGCCGCAGGCGTGAAGCGCGCACGCGCTTCGCGCACCACCGCCGTGGTGGCATCGAGCGTACTTTGCGGACCCCACACCGCATTCCAATGCGCTTGCACACCGCGCAAGTGCAGCAAGAAGAAGGCGGTCAAGTGCCGGCGCACAATCGCCAACTGTTCCGCGCGCGGCAACGCGCCAGAGTCACACCCCAGCCCTCCTGCGGGTGCAGTGTCCACAAACCCGCAGTGCCATCCGTTCAAGATGGAGAGCAACTGACGCGGTGCAGACGTCGCGTTGTACATCAACTGACCGTTGCTGGCCGTGGGCACGATCGAGTCCTGCGTGCCGCAGATCAAGCGGGTCGGCACACGCACATTGGCCATCGCGCTGATCGAAGAGGGATTCGTGTCCGCCGGAGCCAACGGTGCGAGCGCTTGGATGCGCGCATCCGCTGCCGCCGCCAAGATGGCGGCACCGCCACCCATGGAGTGCCCGAACGCACCTAGGCGCGCGACATCCACCATCCCAAAGTACGGCGACTGCGGATTGGTGTGCTGCTGTTCCAGCCAAGTCAGACAGAAGCGCAAGTCCTGCGCGAAGGCCGCATGGCTCGGCAAGAACCCGGTCTGCGTCGTGCTCGCAAGTACGAAGTGGCCCCAGCTCGCCATGTGACGCAGCGTGCTGGCGTACAGATTGGGCTGTGTCAAAAATCCATGACCAAAGGTCAGGCCCGGGTACGGCGCGGCCGTGGTGTCGAGCGGGGTGCTCGAGCCGGCTTGCGTGGCGGGATAGTAGAAGAGCGCGTTGAAGCTGGTGCCATCGGTACGCACGACGGAGACGGTGCGCTCGCCGACTGCGTGAGGACCGGGGGCGGAGAGGTCCTGGGCGTGGATGGGGAGAGCGAGGAAGGAGAGGAGTAGGAGGAGGGAGGCGAGGAGCAGGCGCATGAGGGAATCGTATCTCCATCGATACTGGCGTAGGCGGTTGTGCACGAAATGGCCGCGGCCATGTACCGCCTGTGTCAAAAGAACCTGATTCCTGTCCCAGCAGCCACGGGGCAATCGTCTGGCTAGATTCGCCCCCGCGCTGGCAGCAGCATATGTCCTGAACCACTCTCCTTGCCGACGCGCTGGCCGGGCCTAGGAGGCAAGAACGACCGATACGACGCGCCTCGGTTCGAACATCCCCCTCCGAGGGTTGGGGGCACGTTTCAGTCCGTTTTGCCTAGCTCCTACCTGCGGCCACAGGCCTGACCCCATGGCACGGGGTACCCCCTCCCAAGTCGTGCACAATCATCAGGGCCAGTATCGGGGCTACTCGACGAGCTTCGCCGCCGCCACATGCCCCCGCCCCAACGCATGCTCCACCGCCCTCTTCCCACTGTCATCCCGCGCCGCCCCCGACGCCCCATACCTCAACAACAACCGCACCAAATCCGCCCGCCCCGCACTCGCCGCCCCCATCAGCGCCGTGAAGCCCCCCGCCTGGCGCGCATCGACCGTCGCCCCCGCCGACAACAGCAAGCGCACACATTCCTCATCGCCGCCGGCCACCGCCGAGTGCAGGGGCCGGACCTTCATGGGGTTCTGCGCTTCGGTCTCGACCGCTGCGCCGCGCGATAGGAGGGCGCGGACGGAACCGCTGGAGCCGAAGAAGGCGGCGAGGTGCAGCGCGGTGAAGCCGTCGGGGCTCAGGGCGCGCACCAGCGCAGGTTGGGCGGCGAGGCGCGCCTCCAGGATCTTGGTTTGGTCGAGCGCGGCGCATTCGTAGACGTCAAGGGCACCGGCGCGCGCCTCCAGCAGGGCTTCCACGGCGGCAAACCGCCCGCCGTAGCGCGCTTGCAGCAGAGCGCTGACCCCGCGCTCGTCGCAGGCGTGGGCCAGGGCGGGTTCGCGTGCCAAGACTTCGCGCAGGTCGGCACCCGCGCCCTCGCGAATGGCCCTCCAAAAGGCCGCGAGTCGCAGTTCCGCCAGTTCAGGGGACGGTTCGGGCTGCATCCCCGTAGTGTAAGGCGCGGCACGGGCCTGAACCTGCCGTAGGCGGTAGATTCTGGGGCCGGATGGCTTAGACTGTGCGATCCTGTTGGTCCTGACGGAAAGCTAGGCGACTCACTATGTACGACCCCGAACTCGTTCAACCGTTCCGCGACGAACTCACCTCCCTCGGCGTGAAGGAGCTCCTGACGCCCGCCCAGGTCGATCAGGCCGTCGCGCAGACGGGCACGACCTTGATCTTCGTCAACTCGGTGTGCGGTTGCGCCGCTGCTGGTGCGCGGCCGGCCCTGCGCTTGGCGTTGATGAACCAAAAGCGCCCCGCCAACATCTACACCGTGTTCGCCGGGATGGAGCGCGAAGCCACCGAGAAGGCGCGCGAGTACTTCAAGCCCTTCCGCCCCTCCTCGCCGCAAATCGCCCTGCTGAAGGACGGCAAGCTGGTGAAGATGGTTCAGCGCCAGGACATCGAAGGCCGCGACGCCGCCACGATCGCCAAGGACTTGGCCGCGGCGTTCGACGCGCTCTGCTAAGCGCGTGGAGCCGACCGAGCGGCTGGACCTCGCGCAGGAATTCCTGCGCGAAGCGGTCTTTGCATCGCGGGCCCGTCAGGCGGCGGGCACCGAGCTGGCGCGTTTGGCCCGACCGCGCGTCAAGGGCTCGTGTGGCTTGGGTGAGGCGGCCGCCGTCGAGCTGGCCCTGACCCCACGGGCGGCCGAGCTGTATGAACGGCTGTGGCCCGCGGGTCATGCGCACCTCGGTGAGCTGCAAGCGGCCATGGAGGCGTGGATCGTGGCCCAAGACGCGCTCGATCGCGATCGCAACCACTACTTGAAGGCCTTCCGCCACGCGCATGGCTTTGACCGGCGCGCGTGGGACAGCGCCCGCTTGGTCGAGTACGAGGCCGGACTCGCCGCCATCGCGCGCCGCGAGGATGACGCGCGCCTCGAGGCCGCGCGGCAGCTGCTCGCCTAGCGGTGCATGTTCCAGTGCAGCGACAAGGTCGCTTGACACTGCGCGCACACGCTGCGTCCGCGCGTGGCGATGCGCGGCGCGTGACACG
>CAIKQM010000323.1 GCA_903829565.1 uncultured Planctomycetota bacterium | reverse complement strand
CCGTCCGACGAGAAGCCGCTGGCTACGAACGCAGAGATGCTGCAGTTGCTGGCGCAAACGCATCAAGCCTGCGGCGAGCAATGGCTGCTGGATGCCACCCGCTCCACGGCGCGCTTCCTGTCGGAGAGTTTGCTCGATGCGCAAACTGGCGCGTTGGCTTCCTGTGTCTGGGGCCGCGGAGCCGATCGCCAAGTGGATCGCACCTTGTATGCAGACACTCAAGCGCAAGCGGTGTCAGCGCTACTGCGTGCTGAGGCGGTGCTCCAGGATCCCAAGCTAGGCGAGTGCGCGCAGGCAGCCTTGTCCAATCTCTTAGACAAGCTGGACGACGAGCGCCGCGGAGTCCACCACAGCTTTGACTCCCGCGCACGCTTGCCAGGTCGCTTGCTGGATCAAGCCTATGTGGTGCGCGCATTGGTCGATGCCAGCATGGCAGATGGCTGCAACGAACGATTGATCTGTGCGCAACGATTGGTCGCGCTTGCAGAACTCCAGCTGGGTTTGGAGCAGGGCTGCTGGGCGGATGAGCCGCTCGATGTGTTTGGACGCGCGGCAAGCGCGCCACGCCGGCATACCTTGCATGACAACGCGATCATGGCAGATGCGGTGCTCGCCTTGGGACGCTATCTCGGCCGTGCAGACCTTGAAGCCCGTGCGTCGCAGGCCTTGCAAGTCATGCAGGACGAGTGGTTGCGGCACGGACATGTGGCGGCGGAGTACGCACTCGCTGTAGAGGCGGCCAGGCACAACGGACTTGTCGTCACGATTGTGGGCGAGCGCACCGATGACCGCGCATGGGCGATGCGACGACAAGCGCGCTTGCCGTTTGTGCCGGCACTTGTGATTCGCACGCTCGATCCAAAGTGGGACGCGGACCTGCTGACGGCCAGCGGGTACATGCGCGACCTGCAAGCTCCGCGTGCGTACCTGACATGCGGCCGCTCAAGCCGGGCAACCTGCGTGGATCCCCACAAGTTGCGAGCTTTGATGGCTCATGTAGAACGCGGATGAGCACACGCGCTAGCGCGTGGCTTGGTGCGCTGGTGGTGGCGCTGCTGGCAACGGTACCGCTCTTGCGCGAACTCGATGCGCCCTATGGTCGCGGCATGAGTGGTTGGCAAGGCGCCTTCTTCTCGATCGCAGCCCAGCGCTACGAACACAACGGTCTGGCCGCTCATGCAGGCTATCCGTCGATGCAGATCGCGGGCGCTCACATCTCCGAAGATGACCTCAAGCGCGCCTCGAATGGTGAGTGGGTATACGCGAATCACCCTCCCACGGTGCCGCTGCTGGCTTGGCTGTCGGTGCGCACCTTTGCACCTGACAACTGGCACGCGGTCTATCCGCCACGCGGTACAGAAGCTCCTTTGCGAGTCGCGTTCCTAGCGTTGCATGCCCTCGGTGCGGTGTGCTTATGGTGGCTCTTGCGGGAGGTGCTCGGTGTACCAGGCGCATGGTTCGGTGCCATCACCTATGCATTGCTGCCGGTGGAATGGGTGCTGGGCATGCACCCCAATTACGAGCATGCCGTGTTAGTGCCCCTCCTGCTGGGCTTGCGCGCTGCGTGGCACCACGGAGCACGCGCCACACGCCGTTTGCCTTGGAGCGTGGCTGGATGGATGGCATTGGGGGCGTGCATCACATGGTCACCGTTAGCGTTCTTGCCCTGCTTGCCTTGGCTGTGGACGCACACACCGTGGCGCGTGCGTCTGCTGCACGTGGGGTTCGTAAGCGCACTTGCGGCTGTGCCGTTGCTTGTGCACATGCTATTGGCCGGTCAACTCAATTTGACGGAGGCGAGCAGTTCGGCGCGTGCCGGTGAACTACTGCAACCATGGTTGGAAGGGCAGGGCTGGTTGTGGCTGCAAGCCTTGGGGAACCGTGCTTGGGACTACCAAGGTGTAGCTGCAGTAGTAGCCCTGTGCGCCGTTCCCATGGCAGTCGTTGCGCACCGCACACGCAGCGCACGGCTCATTCTGGCTTTGGTCGTGAGTTGCCTCTTGGTCTTGGTCGCCTTTGCTCGCCATGTCGTCGAAGGCCAAGAAATCTTCCAGCTCATGCTGGCACCGGCTGTCGCCGGTGGTGTGGCCTTTGTGGGCGCACAGCTTTGGATGCGGGGTCGTGTG
>CAIKQM010000322.1 GCA_903829565.1 uncultured Planctomycetota bacterium | reverse complement strand
GCCATGCCTCCCGCCTCGGCTAACGACAAGCGCGCGTGCTCGCGCAGTTGTAGATCCGCGGCAAGCTTCTCGCTGAGCACTTTGTTCCAGCGCGCGGGCGTCACAGCGCCTGCGAGCCGCGCGGATTGCCAGCCGTACCAGTCCGTGAAGCCTTCGCCCACAAAGCGCAGGTCGCCTTGGAAGCCTGGTCCGCGTGCCGTCGCGAAGGTGTGGTGGTACTCGTGCGCCATCAAGTGCGCCAAGTCCGTGCGCAGCGACTCGTCGTCAAATACTCCTGACACGGCTAGTGTCATCGTGGTGCGCTTGGGCGAGCCAGCCAGCGAGCGGCTTTGCGATCCTGCTTGCGCCGGTGTCGGCGGGTTGAAGACGAACAACCAATCACCGCTAGGCGGACGCTGCATGCGTTGGCATTGCTCACGCACAATGCGCTCGATCAGCGGCGCGATGATGGCTTGCACGCGCTCGTTTCCTGCAGCAAACGCGCAGCGCACCGTGGAGCCTTCGATCTGCACTTGCGAGGTCGCGAAGGTGCCGATCAATAGCGCATCCGATTGCAAAGCCCACGGATCCATAGGCGTCCAAGTGCCATCGTCCGCACGCGGCCAAGTGCACAGTACAGGCCGCTCGTCGCGGATGCTCACGCGCGCGCTCAAGGGTTGGTCTTGCGGCAAGGTCTCTGGCAACGGGAACAAGGCCGAACCAAAGAGGATCAACGATCCGTCCGCACATACGCCCGGATGTTCGTACTCGTCGCGGCCTACGACGGCTGCTTGCTCGCGATGATCGAGACGCACATCCAGCTCGACGCGCATCGCAGTGGCCACACCTTTGCTGACGCGCAAACGCCAAGGTTCGACACTCTCTACCGCAAGGCTCTGCCCCTGCAGGTCAAAGGCCTGCGGCGCACTGTGCCAGCGCGGTTCCACTTGCACGAATGAATGCCGATCCGGGAGCAGCAGATCGACCGTCGGTTCGCTGTTCAGGTTTCTGTAGACCGCCGATACGCGCACACGCGCCTCGCCAGCAACCGGGCTTACGACGAACTCGTTCGCGGCCTCGCTGCGCGGCGCAGGAGCAGGTTGCAGGCTCGTCTTGCAGGCCGTGCCAAGGCCAGTGCAGACCAAGAGCAGCAAGAGCGCGCCAGAGCGGAAGACCTGAGTGAGACGGGGAGTGCGTGCGGTCATGGGATGCATTCAGAGTGCAGTTCACAGTCGCCTTCGGCAACGCATGGGCTACACTCGCGAGTCACGACGCCCATGGACCTAGTCTTCGTACACCCTGAGATCCCGCACAACTCGGGCTGCGCAGCGCGCCTTTCGGCCGCACTAGGCCTGCGGTTGCACTTGGTGGAACCTTTGGGGTTCTCGCTGGAGGATCGCTACCTCAAGCGTGCCGGGCTCGACTACTGGCCGATGGTGGACTTGGTCGTGCACCGCTCGGTCGAGGCGTTGCGCGCCCACTTCGAGCGCGAAGGGCGTCCTTTTGCTCAGCGCGCGCGCTTGTTCAGCGCCCGCGGCGGGACCTCGCTCTTCGCCACACAGTTCGCGCCCGACGACATCTTGTTGTTCGGGTCCGAGTCCAAAGGACTGCCGCCTGCGCTGTTGGAAGAGCTGCCCGACCGGCGCGTGTATGTGCCGATTCGTGCGGGTGTGCGCAGCTTGAATCTGGCCAATGTGGCCTGTTTGAGCGTCTACACCGCCATGGTGTCCGCTGGTTTGCCCTTGCCCGACAACCAAGGGCAGTATGCGCCGCACGAGCTGAGCGCCGTCGACATCAAGCCCAGCTCGCGTGCGACTCGGGTGGACCAGTGAGCGATCAAGCGGCCCGCAAGCCTCGTCCAGGTGACGAGGAAGAGTTGGTGATCGAGCGCTTTGATGAGTCAGGTCGCGGCGTGGCTCATCACAAGCAGTGCATCTGGTCCGTGCTGCGCGCACGTCCCGGCTCGACCGTGCGTGTCAAGGCGTTGCGACGCCGCCGGCACGAGGTCGAAGCGGTTGCGCTGAGCACGCTTGCCACGGATCCGCGTGCTGTGGCTCCGTCGTGCGCGCACTTTGGTGCGTGCGGTGGCTGCACGCTGCAGGACTTGGCCTACGCGCAGCAGTTGGCGGGTAAGCACGCGCTGGTGGTGGCGTCTTTTCAACGCCATGCGGCCTTGGACGAAGGCGTGGACGTGCTTCCCGTCCTGGGGGCCACGCACACCGAGCGCTACCGCAACAAGATGGAGTTCACCTTCGGCAATCGGCGCTGGATTGCGCCGCACGAGCCGCAGGGAGCCGCCGATGGCTTTGCGCTGGGCATGCATGCCGCCGGCTTGTGGCAAAAGGTCGTCGCCATTGAGTCCTGCGCGATCCAGACCGATGTGGGCAATCGCGTCTTGGCCGCTGCGCGCGCCGAGGCTTTGGCCCAGAACTTGGAACCGTGGTGCGTCAAGCGCCATGAAGGGCTCTTGCGCCACATGGTGGTGCGCGTCTCCGGCACAACGGGCGAGGTGCTGGTCAATCTTGTCACTTCGCGGGCCGAACCTGAGCGCATCGGTCCCTATGTCGCCGCAGTGATCGCACGCGTGCCCGAGATCGGGACCTTCGTCCAGACGGTCAACAGCCAAGCGGCCACCGTCTCCTATGGCGAAGCGGAGCTTGTGCATCACGGCCCGGGTTGGATCCGCGAGGTCTTGGGCGGTGTCGAGTTCCGCGTGTCGGCGCAGTCCTTCTTCCAAACCAACAGCGCGCAAGCAGCGCGTCTCTTCGAGCTCGTGGCGCGCGAAGCCGCGCCCACGGGTGCGGAGCGCATCTGGGACCTCTACAGCGGTACGGGCACCATCAGCTTGATCTTGGCGCGCCATGCACGCGAGGTCGTAGGGTTCGAGCTGGTGCCTGCGGCTGTTGCGGATGCGCGCTCCAATGCCGAGCGCAACGGCTTGACCAACGTGCGTTTCGTCGAGGGCGATGTGGTGGAGACCACGCGCCGCGAGACCGAGTTCCCCGAGGTCGTGGTGGTCGATCCTCCGCGTGCGGGCTTGCATCCCAAGCTGGTCGAACCCTTGGCGCGCGTGCCGGCGCGGCGCATGGTCTACGTCTCGTGCAAGCACAGCTCGGCTGCGCGCGACTTGGCGGCCCTGCGACCCTATGGGTGGCGCGCGGTGCGTGTGCAACCGGTGGACTTGTTCCCGCACACTCCGCATGTCGAGTGCGTGATCACCTTGGAGCGCGCGCCTTGAGAGCGCACTTCATGAGCTTGTGCCACACGTGCGAGGCGGTCAAACGCATCGAGTCCGCCAAAGGCTCGGTGTTTTGGATGTGCACCCGGCACGCGAGTGATCCCCGCTTTCCCAAGTACCCACCACAGCCTGTGCGCGCTTGCGTAGGCTGGATCCGAGCCTCACCAAGTGACGGCTTGGATGCGGGCCCGCGGGACAGTAGGGTCGAGCGTGAATGAATCAGATGCGCGTGGCGACGGGGGGCTTGCTGGCGGCGGCCCCCGACATGTTGGACGAGAACTTCATGCACACCGTGGTGCTCATGACCGCGCACAACGATGAGGGCGCGATGGGGCTCGTGATGAATCGTCCCACGCAGTTGACGATCGACAAGCTCATGCCGAACCATCCGGTGTTGTCGACGCTGAAGGCTACGGTCTATGCCGGTGGGCCGGTGGGGCTCGACACCTTGCAGTTGATCCACCGCGCGCCGCACCGCGTGCCGGAGTCGGTGGAGCTGGCCGCAGGCGTGTGGATCGGCGGCGAACTAGAGGCCGTGGCGCAGTGGATGGTCGAGGCGCCAGAAGAAGCCGAGCGCGATCTGCGCATTGTGCTGGGGCACTCCGGTTGGAGTGCCGGCCAGTTGGAAGGCGAACTCTCGCAAGGCGCTTGGTTGCCCGTCGCTCCGGATGCCGGCGCGATCTTCGACGGCGAGCCGATTGTGATCTGGCGGCGCGTGCTGCGCTCGCTGGGGGATCACGCTTCGGGGCTGTCGGATCTGCCGCCGGATGTCAGCTGGAATTGACAGCTGTCAATTCGCGTGGACAGCAGTGTCTGAGGGGTGACCGTTCGTGCGGGTCGAGCGCAAGCGTTGCGCCACCAAGGTTCCATGCGGCTGCACGCCGGCCAAGTGCAGCACGCTTTCCACTAGGCGCACGCGCTCTTGCATCGAGAGTGATTCGACCGGGATGTACGGCACCGAGAACATCTCAAGCAGCAGCTTGACCATGCCGTCGATGCGCACGACGTCTTCCCATTCCAAGCCCGCCCGCACGCCGTCAGCGACAACGAGCTCCTTGTGCGGGCGCAGGAAGAACACAACACCACCGCGCACGCTGTCCATGTACTCGCGCAAGCGCGGGTCCGACGCGATCGTGCCCAAGATGCGCGCATGGTGCGCGGCGTAGGCCAAGTTGCAGAAGGCGCGGTCGGAGACGAACGGGCCTTCGTGTGCGGCTTCGGCTTCGATTTGACGCGCGAAGACCTCGGCCTGGTAGCGATCCACCAGGTCGAGGTCCGAACGCAGCGCGTCGAGCCGCGCTTCCATCTCCGCCAACACGCCCCGCGCCACCTCGCTGATCATCGGGATGCCGTACTGGTCACGGATCCACCGGGCGAGGGTGGTTTTTCCGGTCGCGTGGGCACCGACGAGATAGATGCGGGTGGGGCGGGGGAGAGGTGACATGGTTGCTAGGCGGGAGGTCGTCCCGCCGGGAGGGGTGCGCTGAGTCTAGCCGTGGGGTGGCCATTGTCAAGGCACCACTAGGGATTGTGGGTAGGGCCCCACCCTCGGCCATGGCATGTCCGCCCCCTTGCATGCGGCCGCCAAGGGTGGACGATGCCACCTGCGGCGTTCTGCGCCGCCTTCCCCATGAGCCAAACCGCCCCTCGTCGTTCGTTCTTCCGTCGCTTCCTCTGGCTGGGTGTCGCCTGCGTGGCGCTCCTCTTGGTGCTGGTGGCGCTGCTGC
>CAIKQM010000321.1 GCA_903829565.1 uncultured Planctomycetota bacterium | reverse complement strand
GAGCTGAGCCAAGCCGAGCTCGCCACCTTTGCTGCAGCACGCCGTGCCGGTCTCGCCAAGCTCGAGTCCTATGTCGAGGAAGGCGTGGCTCAACTCGGCCTGCCGCGCGAAGCGCTCGCCCGCTACCTGCGGCTCGAATGTCGCTTCGATGATGAGCCGCGCTTGGACTTGGCGCTCGAGCGCTGGCGCGCGGCCGCGACCCAAGCCGGCATGTGCGCAGGTTGGTGGCCGATGCGCATCGCCACAGGGGCAGCTCCCTCATGCCGCGCATCCTGAAGACCAAGGTCTGTCCGCATTGCGCGGCCCAACTGCCCAAGGGCGCGTCGCCTCGCGTGTGCCCCCAGTGTGCAGGTTCGCTGCAGCAGCGCTACATGGCGTGGGGCTGCCTGAGCTCTGCCCCCAAGCTGTTCTTAGCCGGCTGGGCGTTACATGAAGTTCTGCATTGGTTTGTTCAAAATCTGAATCAAAGCTCCTAGCAAGTGGAAAGATTTGCCGAGGTTTCCCCTGCCCGGCTGCTGAATCTGGGGGTATCTCTGAAGGAGAGGTTGCCGTTGGCACGGACCTCCCCTCCCGACCATGCTCCGTATCCTCCCCCTCGTCGCCGGTCTGCTGGTCCTTGTTCCCTCCTCCGTGGGAGCACAGTCCTCTACAGGAGCGCAACTGCGAACTCCGAGTGTCAAGGAGCTTGGACGCGGACGCGCAGCAGCTCTGCCGAGTGCAGCCACCACAGCGGTGCCTGCGCTGGCGCTCACGAGTGCGCTCGTAGGCGGTAGTGACTCGTGCGCCACCCCCGATGCGTTGGTGGGCGATGGGCTCTACCTATTCGACAACACCAGCGCCACGACCGGCCCGCAAGGACAGACGCAAGGCATCTGCAACCAAGTCGGCGGAGGCACAGGCATTCTGTCCGATGTGTGGTTTGCGTGGACGGCCACGACCACAGGTCTCGCGCGCGTCAACACCTGCGGCTTCTCGACCGTGGACACGAAGATCGCCGTGTACAACGGCAATGGTTGCCCGACCACAGCAGCCATCGCTTGCAATGACGACGCCTGCGCTGCATTCCAGTCGACCGTGACCTTCAACGCCACCGCGGGCTCGGTCTACATGATTCAAGTGGGCCTTTATCCCGGCACACAACCGCCCGCCATTCCGGGTGTAGGCCAACTGCAGATCACCACCACGCCTGTGCAAGTGGGACCAGACAACTGCGCCACGCCTACGATCATCGCGGGCGATGGCACGTTCAACTTTGACAACACCAATGCCACCACAGGCGCCGAAGGCCAAGGCCAAGGCTTGTGCAACCAAGTCGGTGCCGGCACCGCGGTGTTGCAAGATGTGTGGTTCCAGTGGACCGCCGCGACTACAGGCACAGCGATCGTGACGACCTGCGGCTACACGGCGATCGACACGAAGATCGCACTGTATGCCGGGGCTGGTTGTCCCACCGCGGCCGCGCTTGCGTGCAATGACGACGCCTGTGCAGGCTTTCAATCGACTCTAACCGCAGCTGTGGTGGCCGGTCAGACCTACACCATCCAACTAGGTCTCTATCCCGGCAACATTCCGCCCGCGACCTCCGGTGTGGGGCTCTTCAACATCCAAACGCGCCTGCCACCCACCAACGACAACTG
>CAIKQM010000320.1 GCA_903829565.1 uncultured Planctomycetota bacterium | reverse complement strand
TGCTGCCCAGCCTGGTAGGGGGTACGGTCGCGCGCACCATCGAAACGGAGTACGCCGCGCGCTTTGCGGGCCGCGTGGAGGTCGCGGATGTGTCCTTGAGCTGGTTGTCACGGCAACGCATCGAGCGTGTGACGCTTTCGACGCCCGAAGGCGAGCGCGTCGCCACGGTGGCAATCGAGTTGCCGTCATTGCTCGACTTGACCGGGGCTGCGAGCGGTGCGATCGGACAGGTGCGCGTGGAGCTGGAGGCGGCCCTCTCGGCTGGCGCGGATGGCACGACGAACTTGGATCGTGCGTTGCAGCCCAAGGCGCAGCCCGAGCCGATTGTGAGCGAGCCCGCGCCCGAACCCACAGCCGAGCCGTTCGATGTGGCGGCCTTCTTGCGCAGCTTGGACTTGGAGTTCGTGCTCGTGGCGCCACGCTTGTCGTGGGCCGATGCCATGACGCGCCAAAGCGGCCAGCCGTTCGAGCTGCGTCAAGTGGAATTGACGGCCACGGCCAAGCCGGGTGCGCCGCTGGTGGTGCGTGCCACCGGTACGGTCAGTGCTGATCAGCCGGGTGAGCTGCAGCTGACCGCCACAGTGCACGATCTCCTGCAGTCGAAGACACAGCCGTTCCGCTCGGCGGATGTGTCCTTGAGCGTCAAGAACTTCTCCGCTGGCTTTGTGGATGCGGTCGCACTGCAGAAGGGCAACTTGGCGGCGCAACTGGGAGAGCGATTGGATCTCTCGCTGGTGGTCCAGGACGCGACGCTCGCTTCTGGCACGGTACATGTGGTGCTGACCTCGCCGTAGACTGCGTTCGAGCTGCATGCCAAGCTCGCGGATGGTGTGATCCAAGAAGCGCAAGCGCCGTTCCTGCGTTTGGCCACACCTACTCCGCGCGGGTACTTGAGCAAGTACATGGACGAGTACCTGCGGCCTGTGTTGCCGACGGGCGCGCAGCTGCAAGTCGAGAGCTCGGAGCGGCCGTGGACCGTGGAGATCGCCCGTGCACGCATCCCGTGGCCGAGCACGACCTACGAGGGCTTGGATCTGGCGGTGGATGCTGCGCTGCCGTTGCGCGTCAACTACCTTGAGCCGACCTTGCTGGCGCAGGGGCTCACTCCGGCGCTTGTGGATCCTAGCTTGAGTGTGCGCGTCGAGCCCACCACGGGCTTGGTGGCGCGTGTGGAGACACAGTTCGCGGCGGGAAGCACGGGCCGTGTGAGTGTGGATGTCGCGGCCCGCGAACCCTTACAGGTGCTGAGCGGTGCTGTGCCTTTGGCAGATGCCACCGTGCGCGTCAGCGGCTTGCCCGTGGCGGCTGCGGATGCCATCACTGGTCAGCAAGGACGCTTGACACGCATGGTGGGGGCGACGGGCGACCTAGAGATCGCTGTCCGTCAAGCCAATTTGACGCAGGGTAACGCTACGCTCCAGCTGACCACGCCACGCGTCAACTTGGCTGCGCAGGCGCGCCTGGCCGATGGTGTGCTGCGCATGGGCGGCGCGGATGGTTCGCTGGTGTTGCGCTGGACACCTGGCCGCGAGTTGCTGCAGGCCGAGCTGGCCGCGCTGGTGCCGCAAGGGATGGAGGTCGCGCCTTTGGATGGCGAGGTCATGGTCTCTGTCACACAAGCGCAAGTGCCACTAGCGGATCCTCTCGCGGCGCAAGCGCAGTTCAGTCTGCAAATGCCCGGCGTGCGCTGGAGCGACGAAGCCTTGCGCGCCGAGAGTTTGGCCGTGGCTGTGACGCGCCCGCGCTTCGAAGCGGGCGTAGAGGCGGATGGTGTGCTGCGCGCACGCTTCGAGGCTGGCCTCGAAACCGGCAGCGTCGGGCGCATTGCCTTGGACACGCAGGTGCGTAGCTGGAAGGGGCTGCTCGACGGACAAGAGGCACCCATCGCCGTGACGCTAGTCGTCAGCGATGTGGCCACACCGCTCATCGAGGTGCTCGCCGGTGCTCGAGGTCGCGTCGCTCCGCATGTGGGGCCGACGCTGACGACGACGCTGAAGGTCGAGCAGTTGCTTCTCGCGCAGGCCCAACCCAAGTCAGGCCAGCTGCAGTTGGGCCTCGAAGGCCAGTCCGCCAGTGTTGCTGTCTCGCTCGCCTTGGCCGATGGTGCCGTGCGCGGCGCAGCCGAGGAGGCGGTGCGCGTGCATGTGCGTTCGCCCGCGACGGCCTTGCAGGCTGAGCTCGCAGCTTACTTGCCGAGCGGTACGATCTTGTCCTTCCCGGCCGGCGGTGTGGAGACGCATCTGAGTGTGCGCGAGCTGCAGTGCCCGCTGCCGCCGCTGGCAGAGTTGGGTGCCACTGCGCTGGACAAACTGCTGGCACCGCTCGCGGCGCAGGTGCAGATGTCCTTGGGCGGCGTGGGGTACAGCGACAGCACACTTGAGGGCTTTGGAGTCACCGATGCCGAGTTGCGCAGCATGGACCTTCGTGTTCAGGTCAAGCCGAACAGTGCTTGGGACGCGCAGCTACAGCTTGGGTTGAAGGCCGTGGAGCCCTTTGAGCTGTCGCTGCAAGCGAAGGTGGCGCAGCCGCTCGAGCTGCTGAGTGGTCGAGTGCCGGCGCTGGAGCTCGCGC
>CAIKQM010000319.1 GCA_903829565.1 uncultured Planctomycetota bacterium | reverse complement strand
GGCACGGCGACTCTCGCTCTTATCGGGTTTCCGTAGCGCGTTCGGGGTGGTGCATGCGACAATACCGCATTCGATGCAAGACGAAGCACAACAAGAGCAGACCGCTACGCCGGCCGGATTCGCAGCGCTGGGTTTGAAGCCTGAACTCGCTGCCGCAGTAGCGGCGCTGGGCTATGAGGAACCCACGCCCATCCAGCGCGAGTCCATCCCCGTGTTGCTGGCGGGCCGCGACTTGTTGGGCCAAGCGGCGACAGGCACGGGCAAGACTGCGGCCTTTGCCTTGCCGTTGCTGCACCTGACAACGGGCATGGAGCTGGAGCGCAACAAGCCGCGCGCGCTCGTGCTGGTGCCGACGCGCGAGCTGGCCATGCAGGTCGCCGAGGCCGTGCACAAGTACGGCAAGGCCTTAGGCGCCAGCGTGCTGCCGATCTATGGCGGTTCGTCCTTTGGTCAACAGGCGCGCGTGCTGGACCGCGGTGTGGCCGTGGTGGTTGCGACCCCGGGCCGCGCGGTGGATCACCTGACGCGCGGCACCATGGATCTCTCGCAAGTGCGCTGCGTGGTGCTCGACGAAGCGGACGAGATGCTCGACATGGGCTTCGCCGATGACTTGGAAGCGATCCTGTCGCGCGCGCCCGCAGGCCGCCAAACAGCGCTGTTCTCGGCCACGATGGCCGAGCGCATCCTCGGCTTGGCGCAGAACCACCTCAAGAACCCGGTGCGCATCGCCATCGCACGCGAGCGCAACAAGAACGAAGAGGTGCAGCGCGTCAAGCAAATGGCCTACATGGTCAAGCGCCCGCACAAGTTGGAGGCGCTGGCACGCGTGTTGGACATGGAGTCGCCGACCGCGACCATCGTGTTCTGCCGTACGCGCGTAGCTGTCGACGAAGTCACTGAAGCCATGGGTGCGCGCGGTTGGCGCGCCGAAGCGCTGCATGGTGGCCTGTCGCAAGACCAACGCGAACGCGTCTTGTCGCGCTTCCGCGAGAGCCGCATTGACCTGCTCGTAGCTACCGATGTCGCTGCGCGCGGTTTGGACATCGATCACTTATCACACGTGGTCAATTTCGATGTGCCGATCGACCCGGATGCGTATGTGCACCGCGTGGGCCGCACCGGACGTGCTGGGCGCGAAGGCGTCGCCATCACCTTCTTGGACCAACGCGAGCAACGTTTGCTGCGCAACATCCAATACGCCACGCGCATGCGCATCGACTTGGCCAAGATGCCGTCGGCTGCGGACCTTGAGCGTCGTCGCCGTGAGATGACGCGCGCCGCGGTGTTGGCTGCGCATGGCAAGCAGGACAACCCCGAGTTCCGCGCCATGGCGGCCGAGATGGCCAGCGGTGTGGATCCCATCGAACTGGTGGCGGCGGCCTTGGAGCTGCTGCACCGCGCGGAGCACGGCGAATTGGCCGCCAGCGACAACGACTATGACTTTGCGCTCGAGCCGCAAGACGCCAACCACAAGCTCAAGAATCGCCCTGAGCGCGAGCGCCCCCAACGCGGTCCCAAGCCGGCGGCCCCGGCTGGACAACACAGTGACGATGACCGCAGCGTGGAAGGCCCCACAGGTGTAGCTCGCCTCTTTGTAGGCGCCGGGCGCTTCCAAGGGCTGCGTCCAGGTGACTTGGTAGGTGCCATCACCGGCGAAACGGGCTTGCCGAACAGCGTGATCGGTCCGATTCGGATTGCCGAGCGTTTCTCGCTGGTGGAAGTCTTGGGCGAGCATGCGCACCAGATTGTCGAGGCCCTGCGCCACACCAAGGTGCGCGGCTTGAAGCTGAACGTGCGTTTTGACCGCGAAGGGTAGACTGGGGGCGACGAGCCCCCATGCGAGCACTGTTATGCCTTGTGACTGTCGCCGCTTGTCAAGCGGCTTTGACGCTGGCTGTGGCCCAGTCGTCCCTGCACGCTCTGCGCTCCAGCAGCGGCACGGGCGGCTTGCACGGGCGCATTGTTGTGCCCGTCGATGACGATGCGCCTGGCGCCGCGAGCACACCCGCAGATGTAGGTCAAGCGGGCTTTACAGTCGAGTTCTGGATCAAGGGCGCGCTTACCGACAACTCAGGCACAACCACTGATGGACCGGGCACCTATGCCGATGAGCGCTGGAAACAAGGCCGCATCGTGCTCGACCGCGGCATCGATGTGGGCTCCGAGCGTGAATGGGGCGTGGCGCTGGCGCAGGGCCGGGTGCGCTTTGGGGTGGGCAAGGGTGATGGCCCGAACGCCAATGCAACGCCCACCACGCTCGAAGGTGCTGTGAATGTGCTGGATGGTGCGTGGCACCATGTAGCGCTGGTGCGCACCGGCCCAGCACCGCGCAGTTGCTGTGTTGCCGGTTCGCTACTGATCTATGTGGATGGAGTGCTCGATGTGGCCAGCAGTGGCGGTCTCTCTACTGCGGACTTGTCGTACCCCGACGGTGGCGGACTGGGTGAGCGCGCACGCCATTTGGTGCTGTTCGGCGATCGCGCCCAACCGCCGCAAGCGAGCCCCTTCGTCGGCTCACTCGATGAGCTGCGCCTTTGGGGCATCGGGCGTTCGCCGGCCGAGATTCAAGCTTGGAAGAACCGCGTACCCCAGGTCGAAACGGCTCGTCTTGTGGCCTCATGGCGCATGGATGACGGCAGCGGCATCACGCTGAATGATGTGTCCGGCGCAGGCGCGCCGCAGGGCTCGTTCGAACAAGCCTCCGGAGGCGGTCTGACTTGGGAGGCTTATGCAGTCGCGCCCGATCGCACCGCCCCCGTTGCAGGCGATTCGTTGCCGGATGGCTGGCGGCGCGTGCTCGTGTCCGATTCACTTGACGAGGCCACCACAGTGGTGTGCTTGCGTGATGGGCGCGTGCTGGTGGGAGAACGCGACGGCAGCATCAAGCTCGTCGTTGGCGGCGTGCTGTTGCCGACCGAGTTGACGCAAGTCCCGAGCGACACCTCCAACGGCGAGCGCGGGCTGATGGCGCTGGCTGTGGCCAGTGACTTTGCCGTCACCCAGCACCTGTACTGCTACGGCACCGCGCCGAACGCCAAGAACCGCATCGTGCGCTACACCATGGCGGGCAATGGCCTTGTGCCCGGCAGCGAGAGCCTTGTGTGGGAATGTCCCGTGCCCGCACAGTTGGGCCACAACGGTGGTGGGTTTGCGTTTGGCGGCGATGGGCGCATCTATCTTTCGATCGGTGAGCACTACAGCTCGCCCAACTCGCAGGACCTCACGACTCCGCTCGGCAAGCTGCTGCGCATGGAACGCGATGGTGCAGTACCTGCGGACAATCCCTTCGTGAGCGTGCCGGGCGCCGAAGGCCGCGTGTGGGCACTGGGCTTGCGCAATCCGTTCCGCTTGTCGACCGATCCGCTCACCGGTGCGGTCTGGATCGGCGATGTAGGCGGCAATAGCCCGCAGGCGTGGGAAGAGGTCAATCGCGCTGAGCGTGGAGTCAACTACGGTTGGCCCGCACAAGAAGGCAGCAGTTGTTCCAGTGGTGATTGCTCGGCGTACACAACACCTGTGTGGTCCCTGCGTCACGATGATCGTGTGCGCGTGCCCGTGGTCGGACGCGCGGGTGTGATCCTTGGGCCTGTGGTCCGCCACCCAAGTTGGCCGGTCGAGACGCAAGGCAATCTGCTGGTGGCCGACTATCCCAACCGCAGCTTGCGGCGCGTGGTGCTCGATGCTGCGGGAGTGGTCGTGGCCGATCCGCTGTTCCTTGCCTCGCCCGAGGCGAGCACGCTGACGGACCTTGATTTTGCGCCGGATGGCACGCTGTGGACCACGACCTACGGGCCATTGTGGAGCGGCTCCACCGAGCGTTCGTCGTTGCACAAGATCGAACGCTTGAGCACCGGCAACCAACCACCCGTGGCCGTGGCCACTTCAAGTTCTGTGACGGGGCCTACGCCGCTCGCAGTGAACTTCCAAGGCTCGGGCTCGTTTGATCCAGACGGTGGACCGGCAGCGCTGGCCTATCTATGGGAGTTCGGCGACGGTGCGGTCGCCACCACCGCGAACGCCACGCACAGCTACACCGCGGCGGGCACCTATCAAGCGCGCTTGACAGTGGACGACGGCGCTGCAACCGCAACCTCGACCACGATCCTTGTGCGCGCCGGCAATCCGCCGGTACCAACCATCAGCGCACCCGCGCTGCCGAGCGAGCTGCGCTATGTCGCAGGCCAGACGATCACCTATGCGGGCTCGGCAGTGGACGCAGAAGACGGCACCCTGCCGCCGAGCTCCTTGTCGTGGCAAGTGTTGTTGCTGCACGGTGGACACACGCACCCGTACTACGGACCTGTGCAAGGCACCGGCGGCAGCTTCACCATCCCGAGCACAGGACACTCACCCGAAGC
>CAIKQM010000318.1 GCA_903829565.1 uncultured Planctomycetota bacterium | reverse complement strand
GCCGCGCACATCGACGAAGCGAACTGGCGCAAGCTGATGGACGCCAATCGTTGGTGGTTCACGCTCGCGCAGTGCGCCGACGGCACGTTCTATTACCAGCCAAACCGCGACAACGCCGGCTACGGCGGCGACTCGCGTCTCAGCGCCAGCGCCGCGACCGCGTTCCTGTTCTCGATCCCCAAGCGCAACCTGCTCGTCACCGGCAAACAGCGCGGCAAGTAACGAGGGCCAGTGTAGAGACGACAAGAGTCTTCTAGCCGAGCCCGCTAGACGGATAACCAAGAAGCCTACTTGAAAGCTGTATCCTATAGACTACATTTGATCCATGCACGTCAGAATGACGACGATCTACCGCGACTGGATCAACCGGCTGCGTGACCCGATGGCACGCGCGCGCATCCAAGTCCGCGTCGATCGACTCGTACATGGCAATCCTGGCGTGCATCGCGTCCTGCGCGAGGGCGTGTCCGAACTGAAGATCACCGTCGCCCGGGCTATCGCGTGTACTACACGCAACGAGACAACGAACTGATCATTTTGCTTGCGGGCGGTGACAAGTCCACGCAGCGCCGCGACATAGAGCGCGCGATCGAGCTCGCACGAAACCTTCCCTAAGCCTCTTATCCCCACACTTTGACGGCAAACACCATGGCACGCTCAACCCAAACCACCAAACCGAAGCGCTCTCCTGCCAAGACTTCTCGACGCGGCGCCGGGCGCACACGCACAGTCGTCTACGATGTGGCCAAACAACTGCGCACGCCGAAGGAAATGGCCGCCTACCTCGAAGCATGGCTAGTCGAGGCCCCCGATGACGCGGCTGGGATCGCGCGCGCGCTTGGTGACATCGCCAAGGCTGTGGGCATGAGCAAAGTTGCCAAGCAGTCAGGCCTCAGCCGCGAGAGCTTGTACAAGGCACTTGGCAAGAATGGCAACCCAAGCCTCGATACGATCCTGCGTGTGGCGCGCGCAGTCGGCGTGCGGTTCCACGCCTCGGCAGCGTGAGGGACAACTCCTGAGGCGTGCTAGCGCGAGTGCAAGTAGTCGATCGCGAGGTGCGTCAGCGCCTGGACGCCGCGCGGAAGGGCGCTTTCGTCGATCTCAAAGCGCGGTGAGTGGTTCATGGCCGCTGTCGTCAGCTTGTCGGGCGGCGTGATGCCGAGGAACAGGAACACACCGGGCACTCGTTGGGCGTAGAGCGAGAAGTCCTCCGAGCCGGTGATCTTCTTCGCCTCGATCACGTCGTCACCCGCAAGTCGCTGCAGCGTCGGCAGCATCTGGTCCATCAGCTGCGGCGTGTTGCTGGTGACAGGATAGCCCGGGTCAATGCTGACCTTGGCGCGCGCACCGTAAGCGGCCGCGATGCTCTCCGACATGTGTTTGACGCGCGCGTGGATGTCCTTCTGCATCTCGCCATCAAAGGTGCGGATGGTGCCAACGAGCCGGGCCCGGTCCGGAATGATGTTGTTGCGCACACCGGATTCGAACTGGCCGATGGTCACGACGGCGGGCTCTTTGATGATGTCAACTTGACGTGACACGATGGTTTGCAGCGCGCTGACGATCTCGCTGGCTACGACGATCGGGTCGATGCCGGTCCACGGCACGGAACCGTGCGTTTGACGGCCTTCGACGATCACTTCAAAGCGATCGCCGGCCGCCATGATCGGACCGCGGCGATACCCGATCAGGCCGGAGCGCATGCCGCCGAACACATGCAGGCCGAAGATGGCGTCGACCTTGGGTTTCTCGAGCACGCCTTGCAGGATCATCGCCTCGGCGCCGGCAGGTTGCTCGCCGGCGGGTGCGCCTTCTTCGGCCGGCTGGAACACGAGCACGATCGTGCCCGGCAGCTCGCTGCGCACGCTCATCAGCGCCTT
>CAIKQM010000317.1 GCA_903829565.1 uncultured Planctomycetota bacterium | reverse complement strand
TGTCAGGTACGACGATCGTGGATGTGCCCGAGCCGATCGCCGTCAAGCCGCAGCTCGCGACGACAGGTGGCACGGTGAAGAATCTTGCGCCGATCCCGTACCCCGCGGATGCGCGCTTGCGCGGCGAGATCCCGGAGGGCACGAAGCCCTTGATCGTCACCGGCGGTCAATCGGTGGGCTACGAAGAGACGGAAGCTCTCGCGGGCTCGTTCGAAGTGGCGCCTGTGGTGGAAGACGAGCCTGAGCCGGAACAAGCCGAGGTCATCGAGCCGGTTGAACTCGTTGAGCAAGTTGAGCCCGTGATGGTCGAGGCTCAAGACGACGACGAAACGTACACGCCGCCGGCTCCGAGTTGGGAGCGCACGGGGCTGGGTCCTGACGATGAGCCGGTCGATGCTTACGGCACGCCGCTGTCGTTGGTCGAGCAAGTGCGCGCCGAAGTGACGGAGGAAGCACCCGTCGTGGCAGCCGTGAGTGCGGAGTACGACGAGCTGGAGGCCGAGCTCTCCGAAGTTGCTGAGGATGAGTTCGTCAGTGAAGAGGTGCTGAGCGAAGAAGTCAGCAGCGAGGACGATCTGACTGAAGACGACCTCACCGCAGACGACCTGGTCGAAGAGCTGGTTGTCGAAGAGGAAGAGTTGGTCGCGTCCGCTCCCGTCGTGGAAGCTGTTGTGGCTGAAGTTGCTGTGGCTGAAACTGCAGTGGCTGAGGACGTCGCACCCGAAGTCATGAACGACGCGCGTCGCGCTGCCAAGCGCAAGCCGAAGGCCTCCGACGAAGCCCCCGGCCTCTTTGATGGCCTAGCCGCGCCCGTCGTCGCGGAGACCACCGCGGAGACCACCGTGGAGACGCTGGAAGCAATGCCTGAGCCGATCACCGAGCTCGTGCCGCAAGCGGCCGCGCCTGGCAAGTCGGTCAAGCACCCTGCGCTGCTCGATGCCGAGCGTCGCCGCGTCGTCACCGAGGCGGGTTGCCTGTTCGTGGACCGCGGCCGCGTGGCGGTTTCCATGCTGCAGCGCGAATACGGCATGGATTTCGACGCCGCCTGCGTGGTGCTCGACGACCTTCAAGACCTTGGGCTGATCGGCCCGTACCTCGGCGGTCAGCGCCGTGATATCCTCCTGACCCGCGACCAGTGGATGGAGCGGTTGGCGAGCGCCTGACGCCGACTTCTATCGTCGTTGGTGGGCGCGGCTCCGGTTCCTCCGCTCACCGACGACGATGGCCAAGACCGACCCTAAGACTGTTTCCGTGGTGCACCTCGGGTGCGCGCGCAACCTCGTGGATTCCGAGGTCCTCCTGGGCCGCATGGCCGAAGAGGGGCTCACCATCAGTGGCGACCCGGCTCATGCGCACACGGTGGTGCTGAACACCTGTTCGTTCATCGGCCCCGCACGCGAGGAGTCCGAGAACGCGATCAAGGACCTGCTCAAGCGCAAGAAGAAGGGCCAGCTTGCGCGCGTGGTCGTTGCTGGTTGCCTCGTGCAGAAGCAGAAGCGCGAACTGGCCGAGCGCTTTCCTGAGGTCGACCTGTTCGCCGAGATCAGCGACTACAAGGCTTTGGCGAAGAGTGTTGCATCGCTGTCGCAGGGCGAGCGCGTGCCGCAGTACCTGGAAGGTCTGCGCGAGCCCGACCGCGAAGGCGCGCGCCTCATCTCGACTCCCAAAAGCTACGCGTACCTGCGCATCAGTCATGGCTGCGACCACCAGTGCAGCTTCTGCGCCATCCCGTCCATCCGCGGCAAGCATCGGTCAAAGAAACTTGACGATGTGGTCTCGGAGGCCCGCGAGTTGGTCGAGCATGGCGCCCAAGAGCTGGTCTTGGTGGCCGAGGACTCGACCGCGTGGGGTCGCGATATGGGTCTCGAGCTGCCCGATCTCGTTGCGGCGCTCTCCGATGTGCCCAAGTTGGCGCGCATTCGCGTCATGTACGCCTACCCGAATCGCTTCCCGTGGGAGCTGACCAAGCTCATGCGTGAACGCCCGAATGTCGCGCGCTACCTCGATATTCCCGTGCAGCACGCTTCCACGTCGATGCTGCGCGCGATGCGTCGCCACGGCAGCGGTGAGCAGATGCGCGGCATTCTCGATCGCTTGCGCGAAGAGGTGCCGGGCATCGTGCTGCGC
>CAIKQM010000316.1 GCA_903829565.1 uncultured Planctomycetota bacterium | reverse complement strand
TGCTGAGGCTGCTTTGGCCGTACGTGTCGTTCCCGAAGCCATGCACCACGCCTTGGTGATCGAGCACCAAACTGTGGTCTTCGCCGGCTGCGATGGCTGTGATGCGCAAGAGGTTGTTGGGTACAGAGCATTGCCCGAACGTATTGCGACCCCAAGCGTGCACGGCACCGTCCTGAGTCAGTGCCAACGAATGGCCTCCACCAGCCGCGATGGCTACGCAGGCCGGCAACGAGGCAGGTACTGCGCTGAGATCCCACTGTGCGCAGGCCCACGCGTTCGCACACCAAGTATGCACCTCACCTTGCATAGTCAAGCCCAACACATGCTGCTCTCCCACGGCGATGTCGGCGCAGGGCTCTGCAAACGGTTCCAACAGCTGCCCGGTGTAGTCCCATGTCACCACGCGACCGTGGCGCTGGATTGCGGCGGCTCGAAAGCGCCCCATGTCGACACGCGTGACAACCAAACTGGACAACGGCGCAAGGTAAGCGGCGTTCGTATGGCCACGAGCGATGAGCATGCCCTCACTCTGCGCAAGAGTGGACTGCGCTGAGCCAAGCGTGCCTACTGCACCACAGGTGCAAGCTAGATAGGCGAGTGTGTACAGGTGCGGGTGACACATGGCGGTCTCTCCGAGGACACGAAAGTTCTGACAGCGTTTGAATCGAGCGTTCTACGCACGAGCTTCATCAAGACTTGCGGGGCACAGTGCGAGGTGTCGAACTCGGGACGACTATGTGGGCCTAAGGTGGTACAACCCTCCTTCGCAGCTATGCGTACGAGCGCCCCACTCTCCATGAACCTGACACTGCTCCTCGTCGTTCTTGTGTGTGCGCTGCTGTGCAGCGGTTGCCGCGCGGTGCCCACCTTGGGTGTCTATGGCGCCACACCTGCAGGCATCACTGCTGCCGTACAGGCTGCACGCATGGGGCACAGCGTGGTCTTGATCGACTGCGATGGTTGGATCGGCGGTCTTACGACCAGCGGCTTAGGCGCGACCGACATCGGCAACAAGGCCGCCATCGGTGGCCTGGCGCGCGAGTTCTATCGCGAGGTGAAGGCCCACTACGACAAACAAGCTGCGTGGCAGCACGAGACGCGCGACCAGTACTTGAGCCACGGCTACGGACACACACGTGATGGAGATGCGGCGTGGATGTTTGAGCCATCCGTTGCCTCAGCCATCTTCGCCCGCTGGCTGCGGGAGGCTGGTGTAGAAGTCGTGTCCACGCGTTTGGACCGCTCGCTCACGGGCATCGAGCGCGACGGCGCGCGGCTTGTTGCGGTGCGCTGCGAAGATGGTTCACGCTGGACAGCACAGGTGTGGCTGGACTGCAGCTACGAAGGCGATCTGATGGCGGCCGCAGGCGTGCGCTACACAGTAGGTCGCGAAAGCAATGCTCAGTACGGCGAGAGCCTCAATGGCGTGCAGGTAGCGAACTCGACTAAGCACCAGTTCACACAAGCGGTCTCTGCGTACCGGCGCGCAGGTGATCCGCAGAGCGGACTCTTGCCGGGCATCGAAGCCGGCCCCGGCGCGGAAGGCAGCGCGGACCACAAGCTGCAAGCGTACTGCTACCGCATGTGCGTGACGGATGTGCCCAGCAATCGACGCGCTTGGACCAAACCGGCTGGGTATGACGAGCAAGAGTACGAGCTGCTGCTACGCCACTTTGATGCGGGCTCGACTATGGCGCCGTGGCATCCGCTGTGGATGCCCAATCGCAAGACGGATGCCAACAACAACGGTGCTGTCTCGACCGATTGGATCGGCGGCAACTGGGACTGGCCTGAGGCTTCGTACCAAAGGCGCGACGAGTTGCGTGCGGCGCATCTGCGCTGGCAACAGGGTTTGATGTGGACACTGGCCCACCATCCGCGCGTGCCCGAGTCAGTGCGACGCGAGGTCAGCGCGTACGGCCCGACTCTCGATGAGTTCCCTGACACCGAAGGTTGGCCGCCTCTCTTGTATGTGCGCGAGGCACGCCGCATGCAGGGCCTGATCACGATGACCGAACATCACTGCATGTCTAGGGAGACCGTGGAGGATCCTGTCGGCCTCGGCGCGTACACCATGGACTCGCACAATGTGCAGCGCTATGTCGACACGCAGGGCCTTGTGCGCAATGAAGGCGATGTGCAAGTGCGTGTGCCGCAACCGTACGGCATTTCGTGGCGCGCGCTTATCCCAGCGGCCGATGAGTGCAGCAACTTGATCGTGCCGGTGTGCTTGTCGGCCACACACATTGCATTGGGCTCCATTCGCATGGAGCCCGTGTACATGGTGCTGGGACAATCAGCAGCGACTGCTGCGTGCCTAGCCATCGATCGTCAAGAGTCCTTGCACCAACTGCCGTACGGCGTGCTGCAAGCACGCTTGTTGGCTGATGGGCAAGTGTTGCGCTGGGACTCAGTTCGCTAGATCGACGCGAAGCACAGCACCCTGCACTTCAGCGCGCACACGCGCTACCGGTGTGCCCGTACCCGCGTCAGGGTACGCGACGATGTCGTACACACCAGCCGGAACAGTGCCCAGCGTGTGCTCGTGCAAGTCAGAGCTGACAGAGGTGTGCCAGCTCATGACAGCCGTATGCAAAGTCCCAGTCTGCGCTTGATGCGGGCTGACCAAGTCAAAGGTGAGCGTGCGCACGGTCATGTGCTCGGGCCAGGTGAGGCTCAACTCCGTACCCGTCGCATTGGCTTGCAGCGGTGTGCTTGTCGTCGCACCAGCCTCCAGGTTTGTGCGCACAACCCAACGTTCTCCCGACGAGCAAACGATGAGCACCGAGGTGGCCGGCAGGTTGGTGATCGTCGCGTGAGTCTCACCCGCGGCCAGTGTTCCTTGCTCAAGGGCAACCGTAGCGACACCATCGGCATTGCAAGCCAACACTTGCCAATCCAGTGACTTGGTGGATGCGGTCGTATGCAGTTCAAGTGTCGCTGCAGGCTGCATGGCACACGTCACATGCGCTGTACCGTTGGCGCGCACCTCAACAGTCGCCATGGCTGCGTGACCGTCGGATGTGCGCACGCATAGGTCATTGTGGCCCACGCTCAGGCCTTGCAACTCGACGTGGCCTTGCTGCAGATGCAAACGTGCGTCGCGCTGCGCGAGACCATGCGACACGATGTGCACTTGAGCCGTCGGTTCTGCACCTTGGCAGTGCAAAGCAACCGTACCGCGCGACGTAGTCTGTGTTGTGCGTCCAAAGACCAACACGGCTTCGGTAGCACCAGGCGCAACTTCGGCGAGCGCGTGGCTACGCAAGTCGGTGTGTGTGCCTTGCGACAGAGTGGCGGCTACGCGCAAACTGCCCGTAGGGAAGACGATCGGGCAGGGACCATCTTCGGTGTTCGTTGTGCTCCACAAGCGCGCATGCTGCACACCGTGCGGAGCAAGATGATTGGCTTCCACAACTTCCAGAGTTGCCGGCTGCAGCTCGCGGCCTTCGGGATCCACGCAGCGCAAGCGCAGCGGGGTTTCTTGCTCGCTAGGCAGTTGAACCGAGAGCGCACCGCTCGCGAGCGTTTGCGTCGCGGAGAGCGCGCAACGATCGCCATCGCGCACAAAGGCGGTCACCGTGGCATCGTTGCTCAGCGTGCTTAGATCAAAGCTGGCGACACCGCGCAAATCCGTGGCGCTTACCAGCAACTGCTTGCGCGCATCGGGGGTAGACACGGCCAACAAGACAGACAAGCCCCCACGCGTCACACCCGAAGTTGTGCTCACCATGACCTGCAAGGTCGTAGCTGTGGATTGAACCTGCGTGTTCGGCTGTGTCTGAGGATCCGATTGCTTCTGAAGCTGCGGCACACCGGTCACCAACAGGACGGTAGCGACGGTGGCAGCCAAGAACAGAGAACCGAGCGTGAGTGTCTTCATGGGGAGCTCCGGCTGCTCGCATCGACACGTTCGAGTTCAAGCTTGAGAACTTAAGGGAAGAATCTTCCGACACAGATCAAATGCACAACTACTTGTGACGCAGCCAGTGAACGCAAAGTTCCATATATGAGGCCCCTGTTAGAGCTACGACAAAGGTGGCGTAGAAAACCGTACAACTCTTGCATTGAATCAAGTTTGCGACGAAACAAAGAGGTGCCTTGTGGGGTTGATACAGAACCTCAAGTTCCGCCCCTCGAATGAAACGCTTCACACGCCCCGCACTTGCTTGTCTGTTCGTGGTCTTGGCCGCATGCGAGCGACCCTCGACCCCCGCATCCACTTCAGGTGTCTTGCGCCCCTTGCTGCAGTCTTCTGTGCAACTGAGCGCCGACACGACCAAGCTCGTTCGCGCCAGCGTGGAGGCCTCCAACGCCAACGCGGGCATCACCGTTCAAGCTCCGACTCAACGCGTGGTGATGGTCAAAGAAGAGGAGCGCATGCTGGCTCTCGATGGCGGGGCGGGAAAGTCGATCACCATCCCGATCGACAACTTGGATGGCCCGTTCACGCACATCGCCACGCGTATGTTGTTGCGCCGGTCGGATGCCTTGGAGTTGGAGTTGCTGGCTGCTGGACAGGTGGTCCATCTCGTTGAGTTGGCCATGGCAGCCGACGAACAAGTGCAGACTCCCATGATCGAGCTGCCGCTGTATGTGTCGGTGACCAATTGTGATCAGCTGCGCCTGCGCGTGCGCGGTGAGGGTCCGGTGGTCTTTGGTCGTGTGGACCTGATTGATGTCCCGTTGGCCGAGCGGCTACCGCGCGCGCGCAACGGTGCGGAACTCATCACGATCGGCGATGACTTGCGTCGTGGTGTGGGCTTGTCGAGCAACGAACCACTCGAGTTCACCCTGCAAGTCCCCGAAGACGGCGAAGTGGGCTTCTCCTACGGCTGGCCTGAACAACTGCGCCGTCGCGAGTCTCCGCCTGAGCTGTCTTTAGTCTTGCGTTCACCTGGCCTGCCGGAGCGCAGGCACTTACTGCCCTTGGAAGAACCAGGAGTGTCAACGCGCTGGCATTGGCTGCGTATCCCCATCGGCGACTGGGCTGGGCGGGCTTTGCAGGTGCGCTTTGAGCTGCAGTCGCGTGACGGACTACCCGCATTGTGCGCCATCAGCGAGCCCAAGGTGCACACGCCGAACTCCACGCCGCCCACGGTGCTGCTGATCACTTCGGATACGCATCGCGCCGATACGCTCAGCGTGGTCGGCGGCCGCGCGAAGACGCCGGTGTTGGATGCCTTGGCCGCGCGCGGTGTGCTGTACGAGCGTTGTTGGTCCACCACCAATGTGACGCTTCCCTCCCATGTCGCGATGCTGACGGGGCGTCATCCGCGCGACACAGCCATCGTGGACAATGATTCGCGCTTGGATGTGCAGGCACGCACGCTCGCGGATGCGTTCCGTGACGCAGGCTGGCAGACGCTGGCTGCCACGAGCGCAGCGCACCTCTCCGAAGAGTGGAGTGGTCTAGGCCAAGGCTTTGACCGCATGTTGATCACGCGCCGCCCTGATCGCCGCGCAGGTGAGACGATCACCTACCTGAATCGCTCGTTGGAAGAGTTGGATGGACGGCC
>CAIKQM010000315.1 GCA_903829565.1 uncultured Planctomycetota bacterium | reverse complement strand
CCTCGATCGCGGGACGCAGCCGCGCTACTCTCCTCGCCTCACACCATGGCTTCCCGGAACGACTCCAACTTCATGGACACCATCGTGTCGCTGTGCAAGCGCCGCGGTTTCGTCTTTCCCGCCTCCGAGATCTACGGCGGCATCGGCAACACCTATGACTACGGTCCGCTGGGCGTAGAGCTCAAGCGTCGCGTCAAGGAGGCGTGGTGGACGCGCACCGTGACGATGCGCGACGACGTGGTCGGCCTCGATTCGGCCATCATTCAGAACCCGAAGACGTGGGAGACCTCAGGCCACGTTGCCGGCTTCACCGACCCGATGGTGGATTGCAAGAAGTGCAAGTCGCGCTTCCGTGCCGACAAGCTCGAAGACGCGCGTTGTCCCGAGCGCCCCAGCAAGCGTCCTGGTGAGTGCGGCAATGAACTGACCGAGCCGCGCGCCTTCAACTTGATGTTCAAGACGCAAGTGGGCGCGGTCGAAGGTGCGGGCTCGATCGCGTACCTGCGCCCGGAGACGGCGCAGGGGATCTTCTTGAACTTCAAGAACGTGGTCGAGAGCTCACGCATGAAGCCGCCGTTTGGCATCGGCCAGATCGGCAAGAGCTTCCGTAACGAGATCACGCCCGGCAACTTCGTGTTCCGCACGCGCGAGTTCGAACAAGCGGAGATGGAGTTCTTCCTTCCGCCCGAGCAGAACGACCATTGGTACCAGTACTGGCGCACGGAACGCCATCAGTGGTACTTGGACTTCGGCATCGATCCGTCACGCTTGCGCATGCGCGAGCATGCGCCGGATGAGTTGGCGCACTACTCGACCGGTTGCACGGATGTGGAGTACGAGTATCCCTTCGGTTGGGGCGAGCTCGAAGGCATCGCCTGCCGCACGGACTTCGACCTCAAGCGTCACAGCGAGGCTTCGGGCAAGGACCTGCGTTGGTTTGATCCGGACACCAAGCAAAAGTACTTCCCGTGGGTGGTGGAGCCTGCGGCCGGTGTGGACCGCACGGCGTTGACCTTCTTGATCGACGCGTACGATGAAGAAAAGGTCGAGGACGAGACGCGCGTGGTGCTGCGCTTCCATCCCGAGATCGCGCCGATCACGGTGGGTGTGCTGCCTTTGGTCAAGAAGGAAGGCATGCCCGAGAAGGCGCTCGAGATCGACCGCGAGTTGCGTCGTGGCCGTTACGCGACCTTCTATGACGAGTCTGCGGCGATCGGTCGCCGGTATCGTCGCTTGGACGAGGTCGGCACACCGTACTGTGTCACCATCGATGGCGACACGATGAAGGACGATGTGGTGACGGTGCGCGAGCGTGACACCATGCAGCAGGAACGCGTCAAAGTTGGCGAGTTGCGCAGCTGGCTGGCGGATCGCATCGCCACATGGAAGCGCCCTGAACGCAAGAGCTAAGCGGGGGATGCACGCTGGAACGCATGCGTAGCCGCCTGATGTGGTGGGCACTGGCTGCCCTCGTGGTGGTGGTCTACGCGCGCGTGCTCGGCTTCGCGTTCCTGCTGTTTGACGATCCCATCAATGTGGTTGAGAACCCGAGGCTCGCGCCGCCCAAGGCCGCGAGCCTCGCTGCGTTCTGGTCGGGGACCTATCTCGGCTTGTATGTGCCGGTGGCGTACAGCTTGTGGTGGTTGGCTGCCTGGGTGGGCGATGCGCCGCAAGCGTGGCTGTACCACGCCCTGCCATTGGTGTGTCAAGTAGTTGCGACACTGCTGTGTGCGCGTTGGCTGTTGCGTCTAGGCTTGCCGGCGCAGGCCGCATGGTTGGGTGCGCTGTTCTGGGCTGTGCATCCGTTGCAGGCCGAAACGGTCGCTTGGGTGTCCGAGCTGCGCGGCGCGGCAGCCAATGCATTCGTCTTCCTCTATCTCGAGCGCTCGGCGCTGGCGCGCAGCAGCACTCGGCACGTGTCAGCGTCCCAGTTGACGGCTTACGCAGCGCTGCTTGCAGCCTTGTTGTGCAAGCCATCGGCTGCTGTTGCACCTGCGGTGTTGTGTGTGGTGGAGTGCGCTTGGTGGGGGAACGCGGTGCGTTGGCGACCGCTGCTCGTCGCTGGTGTCTGCGCCGGCGGCGCTTTGTGGGTTTCCAAGCAAGCGCAAGCTGACGAGCTGTTGTCCTTCGTGCCGCACTGGTCAGAGCGCGTGTATGTGGCCTTGGACGCACTCGGTCACTATGCACGTACGGTATGTGTGCCGGTTGGGCTTGCTCCCGACTATGGTCGCCGGCCGCAGGATGTCCTGGCGCAGACTTGGAGTCAGTGGGAGCCGTGGCTGGGCGTCGGGCTTGTGCTGCTGGCACTCTGGGCCGTCTGGCAGTTATGGCGCGGCTGTCGTTCTGCCGCCAAGCCCGTCACGCCCAAGATCTACGCCTGCGCGGCCTTGGTCTTCCCGCTTTGCCTCGCACCCACGCTCGGCTTCGTGTCGTTCGCCCACCAGTCCATTTCCACAGTGGCGGACCGCTACGCCTCTCTGGCGTTGGTGGCACCCGCATTGTTGGTGGCCGCTCTGGTCACACGCTTGTCTGTGCGTTGGGCGTGGGGCTCAGGCCTGCTCTTGCTCACCGCTATGGCCCTCCTGACTGCGCATCAAACAAGCCATTGGCGTGACACACGGTCCCTTTTTCTGCACACCACACAGGTCAATCCGCTCAGCGCGACCGCTTGGACCAACCTAGGTTTGGTGGCCGAGCGTCAAGGAAATTTGACAGAAGCACGCGAGTCCTACCAGACTGCCCTGCGTGTCCGACCCGAACACGCCCGCGCCCACCAGAATTTAGG
>CAIKQM010000314.1 GCA_903829565.1 uncultured Planctomycetota bacterium | reverse complement strand
TCCGTTCGCACAGACGCGCATGAGCATTGGCGCGCACCTCGAGGAACTGCGCAAGCGCGTCTTCCGCAGCGTCGTGGTGTTGGTGGTGTGCTTCCTGATCGCCTGGAGTTTCAAGGAGCACATCACGGGTGTGGTGATGTGGCCGTGGCGCGAAGCTGTCGGCAAGATCAACGCCGACTTGGTCGAGCGCTATGAAGCCGAGCTGTTGGCGCAACCGGACATCGATCGCGCGCGCTACTTCAAGAGCGCCGACAGTGCGAGTCCGGACTACAAGCTGCTCAAGGACCCCGTCGACGAACGCTTGGCGAGCTTTGGCGTAGGGGACTCGTTCTTCTTCGCGCTGAATGTGTCGTTGTGGTCGGCGTTCTTCTTGGGCGCGCCCTTCGTGCTCTGGCAGTTGTGGCAGTTCATCGCCGCCGGCCTGTACGCACACGAGAAGAAGTTCGTGTACCTGTACTTCCCGTTCAGCGTGGGGCTGTTCATCGCGGGCGTGCTGTTCTGCTACTTCTTCGTGGTCTCGGTGGGGATGTACTTCCTCTCGAGCACCTTGCCGTTGGAACAGGTCCGACCCATGGTCGGCATCGACCGCTACTTCGACTTCTTGTCGACGATGTGCTTGGCGATGGGGGCTGTGTTTCAAATCCCCGTGTTGATGATCTTCTTGTCGTCGATCGGGATCATCGATCCCAAGATCTACGGCAAGTATCGCGGCCACTTCTTGATCGTCGCGTTGCTCGTGGCGGCGATCTTGACCCCTGGTCCCGACATGTATTCGCAGTTGTTGATGGCTGGTCCCATGTTGGTGCTCTATGAAGTCGGCATTGTGCTTGCCAAGTGGCGCGCGAAGCCCAGACGCCGGCCGGATGCCGCATGAAAGCGGTGGTGATCGCGACGGGTGACGAGCTCGTGCGTGGTGTGCACACCGACACGAACTCAGGTCTGATCGCGCGACGCTTGGCGACGCTGTCGATCGAATGTGAGCGCTTCGTGGTGCTCGGTGATGACGAAGAAGCTCTCAGCGCCGAGTTGCTGCGGTGTGTGCAGCTGGGACGCCTTGCCATCGTGAGTGGAGGCTTGGGGCCCACCTTGGACGATGTCACGCGCGCTGCGTTTGCGCGTGCGTGCGCGGTGCCGTTGGAGCGTCATGCCGAGTGTGAAGCGCGCTTGCGCGCCCTGTTGGAAGCCCGCGGTCGCGAGTACACCGCCTCGAACGCGCGTCAAGCAGATGTGCCGCGCGGTGCGCGGGTCTTGCCGAATGAGCGCGGCACAGCCGACGGCTTTGCCATGCAGATGGGCGCGGCCTTGCTGGTGGCTTTGCCCGGACCGCCGCGCGAGTTGCAGCCCATGCTGGACGAGCAAGTGTTGCCGCTCGCGCGCGAGCACTTGCAGGCGCGGGGGATTGCGGTGCCCGTGGTGTGCGATGCGGTCTTCCGGCTTTCGGGTCTGCCCGAGGCGCGCTTTGCTGACTTGTGCGGCGATTGGATGGAGCGCGGTCGCAACCCCTTGGTGGGGGTGACCGCCAGCATGGGCGTGTTGACCGCCACGCTGCGCGCGCGCGGTGCCGACGAGGCCGAGGCGCAGCGCTTGCTGGTTGCGCAGGTGACGGCCTTCGTGGAGCGTTTTCGGAGTTGGATTTGGACTGAGCAGGACGAGGAGCTTGAGTCGGCCCTTGCGCGCGAGCTGTTGGAGAAGAACCTGACGGTCGCCTTGGCCGAGTCCTGCACCGGCGGCATGGTGTCCGCGCGCCTGACCAAGGTGCCCGGGATCAGCCGGGTCTACCTGCGCGGCTGGACGACCTATTCCAACCAAGCCAAGGTCGACGAGCTGGGTGTGCCCCCCGCGCTCGTGGAGGCGCACGGTGCCGTCAGCAGTCCCGTGGCGGCGGCCATGGCCCGCGGCGCCTGCGACCGCGCCGGCACACGCCTAGGCCTTTCCATCACCGGCATCGCCGGCCCCGACGGAGGCACGCCCACCAAGCCCGTAGGCCTAGTGTGGTTGGGCCTGTGCGTCGACGGGGTCGTGACCACCCACGAGCGGCGGTATCTAGCCCTCGGCCGCGACTTCGTGCGCGAGTTCGCTACCCGCGATGGGCTGCACTTGTTGCTGCAGGCGACCAAAGGGCTGGGCGTGAATGGTTGACTCGGTTGCGGTGGCACCGTATCCTTCTTCCCCGCAAGTTTCCCCGTGGTGTAATCGGTAGCACAACAGGTTTTGGTCCTGTTAGTTCTGGTTCGAGTCCAGCCGGGGAAACCACTTCTACAGGCCCACCAGGGCCTGTAAGTGTTTTTAGGCGATACTGGCCCAGCTGAGTGTGCACGACTTTTGGGGGCGCACCCTGTCTGGCGGGCCTAGGCATGGCATAGCGGTCGTTGTCAGCCAAATTTCGGACCAAAATGCACGCCAAGCCTCGGCGGGACGTTGCGCGTGCACGTGCGATGCATAGCCTGGTTTCGGTCTTGGCTTTCACCAGCAGCGGCCGCGCGAGCCTAGCTGTGCGGTGTAGGTGCGACGAACTGCGGCATGAATAGAGCTAGACGCTTGGGTACTTGGTGACGGGACAGTTTTCGTGCGGTTTTGACATAGGGAATACGCGGTCGCGCTCAAGTCG
>CAIKQM010000313.1 GCA_903829565.1 uncultured Planctomycetota bacterium | reverse complement strand
TTCAGCGAAGATGTCGCGGCGCGCTTTGCGGCCATGGGTTGGGCGGTGTTGCGCGTGGCGCAGCCGAACGACTTGGGCGCGTTGTCGCAGGCGTGGCATGCGGTGTATGCCGAGACGACGAAGCCGACCTTGGTGATCGTCGAGACGAAGATCGGCTTTGGTTCGCCCAAGAAAGAGGACACCAATCATGCGCACGGCGAACCGCTGGGCGTGGATGAGGTCGCGGCGACGAAGGTGCGCTATGGCTGGGATCCGGCGTTGAGCTTCCATGTGCCGGCCGGTGTGCGCGAGTTGTTCGCGGCCAAGCTCGGCGCGCGCGGGGCTGCGTTGCGCGCGGCGTGGGAGCGCGAACATGCGGCATGGTGTGCGGCGCATCCGGCTTTGGCGCGCGAGCTCGAGCTGGTGTGGCGCGGCGAGCTGCCAAGTAATTTTGACGAACACTTGCCGGTGCATCCTGCGGATGCGAAGGGCATGGCTACGCGCGATGCGGGCGGCAAGGCCTTGGAGGCGTTGGCCAAGCAAGTGCCGTGGTTGGTCGGCGGTTCAGCCGATTTGACACCGTCGACGAAGACGCGCTTGAGCATGGAGGGCGCGGGGGACTTGTCCGCGTCGATGCCGGGCGGGCGCAATGTGCACTACGGCATTCGCGAGCACGCGATGGCCTCGATGTTGAATGGCATGGTGCTGGGCGGGTTGCGCGCGTACGGCGCGACCTTCTTGGTGTTCTGTGATTACTTGCGGCCGGCGCTGCGTTTGTCGGCGTTGATGGGTGTGCCGGTGGTGCATGTGTTCACGCACGATTCGATCGGCGTGGGCGAGGATGGGCCTACGCACCAACCGATCGAGCATCTGGCGGCGATGCGCGCGATGCCGGGCTTGGTGACGCTGCGCCCGGGTGATGCGAACGAGACCAGCGAGGCGTGGCGCGTGGCGTTGCTGCGTCGTCATGGACCGACGGCGTTGGTGTTGACGCGTCAAGCGTTGCCGACACTGGATCGCAGCGTGTGCGCGCCGGCCAGTGGTGTGGCGCGCGGTGCGTATGTGTTGCTGGATGCGCCGAACCCGCAAGTGGTGCTACTGGCGAGCGGTTCGGAGGTCGCGTTGTGCGTCGAGGCCAAGAAGGTCTTGGATGCCGGCGGCTTGCCGACGCGCGTGGTGTCGATGCCGTCGTGGGAGTTGTACCTGCAGCAAGATGCGGCCTATCGCGACAGCGTGTTGCCGCCGACGGTGACGGCGCGCGTGGCCGTCGAAGCCGGCGTGCGCATGGGTTGGGACCAGTTCCTCGGGACGCGTGGCGCGTTCGTGGGGTTGAGCGGTTACGGCGCCTCGGCACCTGCGGGGGCGTTGATGAAGCACTTTGGTCTGACCGTGGACAATGTCGTGGCGCAAGCGCGCCGCGTGGCTGAAGGAAAGTAGACATGAACAAGCTGCAGCAAGCACACGCCCTAGGTCAGTCCCTCTGGTACGACTCGATTTCGCGCGCGCTGATCGATGGCGGCGGCCTCAAGCAGTTGGTGGCGGATGGCATTCGCGGTGTGACCTCGAACCCGAGCATCTTTGAGAAGGCGCTCAAGGAAGGTGCCGAGTACGGGCCGGCGATCGCAGCGTTGCGCGCCAAGAACCCGCTGGCGAGTGCCTTCGAGTTGTACGAGGACCTCGCCGTGCGCGACATTCGCGATGCGTGCGATGTGCTGCAGCCGCTGCACGCCGCGTCCAAAGGAATTGACGGCTATGTGTCGCTGGAGGTCACGCTGCATGCGGGCGACAGCGTCGAGGCTATGGTGGCGGAGGGCTTGCACCTCAAGCAGCGCGTGGATCGCGCGAACCTGATGGTCAAGATTCCCGGCACCAGCGCGGGCGTGGAAGCCGCCGGGCGCTTGTTGGAGGCCGGTGTCAGCGTGAATGTGACGCTGCTGTTTGCGCGCAGCCGCTATGCCGAAGTGCTGGAGCGTCATCTCCAGGCCTTGGAAGCGCGTGTCAAGCGTGGTTTACCGCTCGAGGGCATTGCCAGCGTGGCGAGCTTCTTTGTGTCGCGCATTGATACCGCGGTCGACAAAGAGCTGGATCGCACGGGCCAGACGAGCCTGCTGGGCGCGACGGCGATCGCGAATGCCAAGCTGGCCTACGACCATTGGTCCAAGGTGATGAAGAGCGCGCGTTGGAAAACGCTGCACAGCAAGGGCGCGCAAGCCCAGCGTTTGTTGTGGGCCAGCACCGGCACCAAGAACCCCAAGTACCCTGACACGATCTATGTCGATGGGCTGTTGGGCACGCAGACGGTGAACACCGCGCCGCCGGCGACGATCACGGCCTTCATGGATCATGGCACGGTTGCGGAGACCTTGACCAAGGATGTGGCCGGGGCCAAGCGCACGCTCGAGAAGGTGGCGGCCGCAGGCGTCGACCTGGATGCGATCACCGACCAGTTGTTGCGCGAGGGCTTGAAGGCCTTTGGCGATGCGTTCACGAACTTGCTGGCGGCCTTGCCGGGCAGTGACGGTGTGGTGTGTGCGCCGGCTTTGCGCGCGGCGGTGACGGCCACGACCGAGCGTTGGACCAAGGAGCAGCGCAATGCGCGCATCTGGGCGCGCGATGCGGGTGTGTGGACCAATGGCGACGAAGCCAAGTGGCTCAAGTGGTTGGATGCGCCGGGAGTGGGTGCGGCCCAAGTGGCTGCTTTGCGCGCCTTTGTCCAGAGCGTCTGTCAAGAAGGCTTGACGGATGTGCTGTTGCTCGGGATGGGCGGTTCGAGCCTAGGCCCCGAAGTTTTGGCGCGGACCTACGGTTCGGCGCCGGGCTTCCCGCGCTTGACGGTGTTGGATTCCACCGATCCGTCGCAAGTGGCGCGCATCGAGCGCAGCTTGGACTTCACCAAGACTTTGGTGTTGGTGGCCAGCAAGTCGGGCAGCACGTTGGAGCCGGCGATCCTGCAAGCGCGCTTTACAGCCGCGCTGGAGACGGCACTGGGTAAGGGCAAGGCCGCGCAGCGCTTGGTGGCGATCACCGACCCGGGCTCCAAGCTCGAAGCACAAGCCAAGAGCGAAGGTTGGCGCGCGATCTTCCATGGCGAGCCCCAAATCGGTGGCCGCTTCTCGGTGCTGTCGGTGTTCGGTCTCGTGCCGGCCGCGTTGTTGGGCGTCGACCTAGTGGCGTTCCTAGCGCATGCGCAGGCGCTGGCCACGCGCTGCCGTGCGGAAGGCTCTGGCAACCCGGGCTTGGCTTTGGGCGTTTTCCTCGGGGAATGTGCGCGTCATGGTCAAGACAAGTTGACAGTGCATGCCTCGGCAGGCCTCGCGAGTCTGGGCGCGTGGCTGGAGCAATTGGTGGCCGAGTCGACCGGCAAGGTGGGCTTGGGCATCGTGCCGGTGGATGGCGAGACGCTGGCCGCTCCGCAGGCCTATGGCACCGATCGCGTGTTCGTGCATGTGCGCTTGCATGGTGACACGAGCATGGATGCGGCCATGGCTGCCTTGGCGGCCGCGGGTCATCCCGTGGTGCGTTTGGATGTGCCCTCGATCCTCCATCTGGGCGCCGAGTTCTTCCGTTGGGAGTACGCGACGGCTGTCGCTGGTGCCGTCATCGGCATCCATCCTTTCGACCAACCCGATGTGGAAGCCTCCAAGGTCGAGACGCGCGCGTTGACCGATGCCTACGAGCGCGATGGTCACTTGCCGGCCGAGAAGCACTTCTTCGAAGAAGATGGTGTGCTGCTGTACGCCGATGCCCAACACTCGGCGCGCTTGCGTCAAGCCACGGGCGCGGATGCCAAGCTGGTCGATGTGTTGCGTGCGCACCTGGCCACGGCTGGGCGCGGCGACTATGTGGGCT
>CAIKQM010000312.1 GCA_903829565.1 uncultured Planctomycetota bacterium | reverse complement strand
GCTTCGTAGAGCGTGATGCCCCGGGCATAGGCAGCCAACGCCTCCTCTGGGCGCCCTTCGCGGCGGTAGTGTTCGGCTGCGACGAGCTCTGCATAGCCGGCGAACCACTGCAGCTGCGGCGTAGCCTCCGGTTTCTGCATGCGCGCCGCATAGTTGGCTTCCAAGGCGGCCGGGCCTCCATCGTGCAAGAGGCGTGCACGCAAGCGCTCGTGGGCTTGCGGTGCGGCCGGATAGCGCGCCAGCACATCATCCAGGATTGCGTTGGCGCGCGGCGTGCCGCCCAGCCAGCGCAGGAAGTCGTGGATGGCCAGCAGTTGCTCCACCGTGGCGAGGCGATTCTTGGCAATCAGTGCCGCTGCGGCGTTCACATCTGCGAGCCACTCACTGGGCCATTGCTCGCGCTTGCGATAGGCCTCGCGGATCGCTTCTTGGCGCGCGGCTGCAAAGAGCGTGACCACGCGCAGTGCCGTGCGTTCGTGCACGGTGGCTTGCGTCTCGCTGTCGCGCAACATGCCGCCCTCGATCGCGGTGACGGCTTCGTTGCGCGCAACGCTGCGCTCTCCGCGCCAATCCGCGACGGCTGCGCGCACCGCAGCCAAGCGCCAACCGGCGGCACCAAGCTCCGTGGCGCGTTGAGCCGCGCCGGCAGCATCGGCCACCAGCAAAGGCCCGAAGCGCGGGTCACCAGTCGCCGCTTCGGCGCGCTCCAACAACGCCTCTGCCAACGACAGCTGTTGATCGGCATTGGTCGGCTGGCCTTCCGCTGCAGCGACGCGGCGTTCGAGCGTGGCCTCTACAGGGCCACCACCTGCTGCACGCGTTTGCGAGGCGTACTCGATCTCCGTAAAGCGCCGCAGATCCAGCAACGACGAGCTCTTGGTCAAGCCGTCTTGCACGGTGGTCAAGGTCGAAGCGCGCGGGTACTTGGCTGACAAGCGCTTGGCGGCGGCGACCAACTGCGCGCGTTCATCTTCGGCGAGCGGTTGCTTCAACACTTCGGCGATGAGGTCGACCGCGCCTTCGGTTTCGGCCGTAGCCAACACGCGCCGCGCCGCGCGCGCGAGCTCGACATCGAGCCCGAACAACGCCAAGCGCAACAAGTCGTTCTGGTCCGTGCTCTTCTGCGCGCCCACGAGCTCGATCAAGCGCCGGCGCTCGACTGGCTTGGCGCTCAGATACTCGATCTCCAGCAGCTGGCGATCACGCGCATCGGGGCTGGTCATGCGCTGGTCCGTGGGCAGATCGAGCGGCAAGTCCTTGCCAGGCGGCAAGTGCGCAATGCCTTTGACAAGTGCGGTGGACACAGTCTGCGTGTCCCAAGCGAAGTACACGTCGTAGATCGGCTTGGTCTCCAGATCGAGCGCAATGTGCCGCGGTGAGACGCGGATGCCATCGAAGTAGCGGTCGTACAACTCGCGCTCGACTTGGATGTGCTCGCTGCACGTCACCGAGCCCAGACGCGGGCACACGATGCGCTTGCCTGTCTCGTCATAGTCGCGCGGCGTGTGGCGATAGACAGACGCGATCACACACACATAGCTCTCAAAGAACTTCGCTGTTTCCGCTTCGCGATAGCGCACACCAGCCCAGTGTTCGCTGGCGATCTCGCCATCCATGTTGACCGCCACCATGACGGGCTTGCCGGTCGCCTTGGAAACGCGCAACGCATCCTCAAAGCTGCGCTGCCATTGGATGAGCACCGGCTTCTTCCAACCCTCTTCGGTGGCCGCAGGCCACATGTCGGGTTCGGTCAAGCCTTGCCCGAGTTGGGCCGGTGAGCCGTGCTTGAACGCATCCTTGGACGGTGCCGCACCCTGCGCGTTGAGCGCAGGCGCAACCAAACCGAGGAGCAGGGCCGATAAACCGAGGAGGTGTGCAGTGGGCTTCACGATGGGGCGTGTGGGGGTGCGTGGGACGCGCAACCGCAGGCTAGTCTACCTGCCCCAGCCGGTTACAAGCACCCGCCGGTCACTCTCTGCGGCGCGATAGCAACACAACGGTCAGCTGGGACGGCAAACCGCGCGTTTCCAAGCGCGCCAGCGCACACATCTGGTCGACGGTTGCCAACGAGCCCAAGTCAATCAACTTGGTCGGCAGCACCAATAGCACATCCGGCGGCAGCTCGCCGGCGTCGCCGAACGACGACAACTGATCACCGATGGTGCGCAAAGTCGCGTCGACGCGTTGCACCTCGACGACATCGCGACGCGCGTCCTGCATCTGGGCGCGCACCAGTCCTTCCCCGTCGATGACGCACGCGGGCTCGCGCTCGACGGGGATCAGCCCCAACCAACGCTCACGGCGTGTCGCGTGCGCCACGCGCAGCCAACCTTCGCCCAAGTCATGGACTTGGTTCGGCTCGACACGCAAGGCGCGCGCAGCGATCGCACGCCGCTCGTTGTCATCGACGCTGCGGCGCGCTCCCTCCATGTGACTGGCACCGCGTGCTGTCGCGCGTGCAATGCGCGCGCGTGCGTCCACTTCGACGAGCACTTCGATCGATGCGGGATCGGCACCCATGCGCGCCACTGATTCGAAGGCTTGGCGGCGCAGCGCATCCAGTTCTGCTTCGCCTGGATCCACGGTCGAGCGTTCGACCACATCTTGCACCACGCCCATCGCTGCACCGATGGCCGAGATGACTTCGGCATCGGGAGCAATGGTGTGGTCGAGCTTCGCACGCAGCGACATGTGCGGCACGATGGCTTCTGCGCCACCACCTCCACCGACCAAGGTGAGGCGCTCGCCCTTCGCGCTGGCGACCAGTTCCTTGACCACGGGCAGCACGCGATCCGTGGCGGCATCCAACACACGCCGTGCGGCGTCGCTGGCTGACAGGCCCAACTCACGCCCGAAGATGCTCCACGCGCTTTCGCACGCTGCAGCATCACCCTTGGAGCGAGCGCGTGCATAGCCCAACACATTCGCGGCACCTGTGGGTGTGAGTGCGATCTCCGGTTGCGCTGCGCCTTGGTTGCGCAAGGCGACATGGTCATCCTTGTCGCCCTTACGCGGCGAGAAGCGCACCAGTTGGCGCTGAGGATCCGCGGGCGAGAAGGCCTCATAGGCGAGGCCTGCGATGTGCGCGCTGCGCGGCCCAACGGCCGTGATGCGCTTGCCACTGCAACGAATCATCGAACCACCGGCCACG
>CAIKQM010000311.1 GCA_903829565.1 uncultured Planctomycetota bacterium | reverse complement strand
TGCATCGCGCGCGGGATCGGGCCCGCGGCAATCACCGGCAAGAAGGCCGCTGCTTGGCGTGCATTGGCGGTCGGGTGCTTCTTGATGCGTTCCGCCACGACCAACAGCAAGTGCAGGTTCAGCGCACCTACCAACAACACGGCGAGCAGTTCGGGCTGCGTGCTGAACGGCAAGTACAGCGCGGCACCGCACAACACCGCTTGCACCAGCAAGTGCGGCAACACCAACGGCGATTGCCACAAGTCGCGGCCTTCGCATTGTTGGAACAGGAACGCGGTGTAGCCCGCGACACCCAGTCCGAGCACGGCATTGACCCAGCGCACTTGATCGGCGAGCGCGTCAAAGCCCAAGAAGCGTGCCGCGGGTGCAGCCACAAGGCCCAACCCAGCGGCCGTCAGGATCCAACCACCTTTGACCAGCCAACTGCGCGTGTTGGGGCGCGTGATCAGGCGGAAGAACTTCCACGGACGCGCCAGGTCATGGATCAAGAGCCCCGTCGTCGCGATCAAGAACACCAGCGCCACGAGTTCGGGCAGGTAGTCGCGCAGGAACCCTTCCGGCAACGCGAAGAACGCGGCGAAGGGCGACAGCATGGCTGCACCGGCCGCGATGCCTTTGGTCACGAGGTACAGCGACACATGCCAACCCCACTCGACCTTGTGCCCCGCGTCCAACACGGTGCGCGTGTCGGGCTCGAGCGGCAGCTCCTCCGGCCACGGTTCGGTCTTGTGCGGCGGACGATCGCTCCAGATGTAGGTCTCGGGGCGCTCGGCCTCGCCCGGCTTCAACAGCGTCGGCTCGACCCCGAGGTAGTGCACATTCGGCAGCGTGCCTTGCTCGGTGCGGCGCTGCAGGGTCTCGCCCTCGTGCTCCTTGAGCATCTGGCTGATCTTGGACTTGGGGTCGTGCAGGTCGCCGGCGACGATGGCGCTTTCGGGGCACACGACCACGCAGGCCGGCTCGAGCTGCTTTTCGACGCGGTGCGCGCAGAAGTGGCACTTTTCGGCCGAGCCCGTGTCCTCGTTCAGGTAGATCGCGTCGTAGGGGCAGCCCTGCATGCAGGCCCGGCAGCCGATGCACGCATCGCGGTCGAGGTCCACGATGCCGTCCTTGCGCTTCTCGAGCGCATTGACCGGGCAAATCGTGACGCACGGGGCCTTGGTGCAGTGGTTGCAGCGCAGGACCGCAAAGTGCCGCTTGACGGCCGGGAAACGGCCCTTTTCCTGGTACTTGACCCAGGTGCGGAAGCTGCCCAGCGGCACGTCGTTTTCGCTTTTGCAGGCGACGGTGCAGGCGTGGCAGCCGATGCAGCGGCGATGATCGAGGAGGAAGCCGTATTGCATGGAGGGATGCACATCATGCCCAGCAGGCGAGCGCGTGGGTACCGGAAAGGGATTGGTCTACTTTAGTGTGCGGGCTTATGGTACGATAAGCTGAACGCATATGAAGCTCCGGATCCTGCTCGGCTTCCTCGTAGTCCTCGTGGGCTTGTGGTGGCTCAATCGACGGCTCAATCACAACCCGCGCTACATGACCGCGGCCAGCTCGACATCCACAGAGGTCGAGGAGCAGGTGCGCGACCGCTTTATGGTCGGCTTCCTGCCGGTGACATGACACCTGACTTGCCCGGTGACCAGTTGGGCCACCGAACACAGTCAGGCGGGCACCGTCTTCCAATCACAGCGCTTCGGCGACTTCCCGACCATGAAGGAGGCGCTGATCGCGCGCAAGATCGATGCGACCTTCATGATCGCGCCGTTGGCGATGAAGCTCGTGGCCGATGGGGTGCCGGTCAAGATCGTGTACCTCGGGCACCGTGACGGCAGCGCGCTGACGATTGCGAAGGACTCCTCGGTCCAGCGCTTTGAGGACTTGGCTGGCAAGCGCGTCGCAGTGCCGAGCCGGTACTCGAATCAGAACTTGCTCATGCGTCGCATGATGAAGCAACGCGGCATGGCGCCGCAGGCGATCGAGCTGGTGGAGATGGCGCCGCCCGACATGGCGAGTGCGCTCGCCGCGCGTTCGATCGAGGGCTACATCGTGGGCGAGCCGCACAATGCCAAGGCCGAAATCGGCGGGTATGGGCGCATCCTCTACTTCATGAAGGACCTGTGGCCCGACTTCATCTCGTGTGTGTTGGTGGTGCGCCAAGAGATCATCGAACAGCGCCGCCCGCTGGTGCAGGAGCTGGTGCAAGGCATCGCCGATTCGGGTGCATGGTTGGATGCGCCCGAGGAGGGCCTGGACCATCGCAAGCGCGCGGCGGAAGTCGTGGGCAAGCTCTTCTACAACCAAGATCCCAAGCTGTTGGAGCATGTGTTGCTGCAGCCGGATCGTGTCGGCTACAGCCGCTTGGTGCCGCCTAAGGACACCTTTGACGAGATCATGGACCTCGCCGTTGAGTCCAAGGTGATTGAGCGCCGTATGCGCTTCGAAGAGTACTGCGACACGAGCTTTGCTAGCGCGATGCGCGAACCGCGTCCTTTGGTTGCGTTCCCACCCTCGACGGCACGCACACAGAAGCCTTAAGCACACAACCATGAACACGCGTCCTGTACGTCGCTATGAAGCGTGGCTGTTGCCTTTGTTGGTCGCTGCGGTCCTACTGGTGCTGTGGCATGTGTACTCGTGGTGGACCGAGTACGACCTGACGACTACGGCAGCCGATGGCAGCACTGAAACGCGCCGCATTCGCATCTTTCCCACGCCGTTCGACACCTTTCCGGCCTTGGTCGAACTGGCCAGTGATGGTCGTTTGTTGCGCTACACCGTGGCGAGCTTGTATCGCGTGCTGACGGGCTTTGCCGTGGCGGCCTTGATCGGCATTCCGTTGGGCTTGTGGGCCGGTTGGCAGAAGCGCGTGTACCTGGCGATCAACCCGCTGGTGCAAGGCTTGCGCCCGATCTCGCCCTTGGCGTGGATCCCGATCGCCGTGCTGTCGTTCGGCATCCAAGATGAGGCGGCGATCTTCATCATCTTCCTAGGCGCGTTCTTCCCGATTGTTACGGGCACGATGACGGCGGTGCAGAGCATTCCGCTGGTGTACGTGCGCTCGGCGCAGAACTTCGGTGTCACGGGCTTTGAGTTGTTCCGGCGCGTGGTGTTCCCTGCGGCCTTGCCGCAGATCATCACAAGCTTGCGCATGGCCTTGGGCATCGGTTGGCTCGTCGTCGTGGCGGCCGAGATGAATGCGGTCAACTCGGGTCTGGGCTTCCTAGTGATCGATGCACGCAACATGGGCAATCGCTATGACCTCGTCGTGGCCGCGATGATCATCATCGGGGTGATCGGCATCGGCTTGGACTGGGCCGTGCGGCGTCTCGAACTCCTCGACGAAGTGCGCTGGGGGTTCCGCAAGTGAGTCAGACCAAGATTCATGTGCGCGGCGCAAGCAAGACCTATCACAGCGGTGGTCAAACGCTGCAAGCCTTGGTGCCTGTTGACTTGGATGTGCGCGCGGGCGAGTTCGTGTGCTTGCTCGGGCCTTCGGGCTGTGGCAAGTCCACGCTGCTGAACATCCTCGGCGGTTTTGAAACGTCCGACAGCGGTGTCGTCGAGATCGATGGCGAGCCGGTGCGCGGGCCTGATCCGCGCCGCGTGTTCGTGTTCCAAGAGTACGGCATCTTTCCGTGGGCTTCGGTGTACGACAATGTGGCTCTGGGGCTGCGTCACAAGCCGCAGGCCGAGCAAGCGCGCATCGTCGCGCGCTACATCGAGCTCGTAGGTTTGAAGGGCTTTGAACGCAGCTACCCGAGCGAGTTGTCAGGCGGCATGCGCCAACGTGTCGCCGTGGCACGCGCGCTGGCCGTGGCGCCGGACATCGTCTACATGGACGAACCGCTGGGCGCGCTCGATTCGTTGACGCGCTTGCAGCTGCGCGCCGAGATCCATCGCCTGTGGAAGCAAGAGGGCATGACCATCTTGTTCGTCACGCACGATGTGGAAGAGGCGTTGCAGTTGGCCGATCGCATCGTGGTGATGGAGCCGCGTCCCGGTCGCATCAAGGAGATCGTGCCCGTGAC
>CAIKQM010000310.1 GCA_903829565.1 uncultured Planctomycetota bacterium | reverse complement strand
TTGGCGCGCGGCGCGGCGCAAGCGCGTGAGCGTGCCGTCGCTGTGCGGGACCGGGCTCTCGCGGCCTGCGGCTTGCGTTGACAAAACAACTTGACAAGACAACTACCGCCAATCTGCGCTACCTACCGATGAAGATCTCTCACCTTGTGTGCTGTGCAGTCGTGCTCATGGCGGGCTGCAAGTCATCGTCCTCGAGTGGCTCTGCCGGAAGCTCAGAGGCGCCCAATCAAGCCGCGCCCAAGCCGTGGACCACGCGTTTCATGGGGCGCAATGTGTTGTTCGCCGAAGAGGTGCGCATCGAAGGTCCGGCGGGCCTGTTGGATCATGTGGTGACGCGTCCCGATACGGCGGCGCACGATGTGCGCGTGCAAACCTTGCCGGAAGGCCTGCTGCAGTCGGTGCGTGTCAAAAATAATGGACAAGGCGAAATCCGCGGCCAGCTCGACCAGCTGGTGATCGTGGCCACGCGCAGCCTGCAGGTGCTGGAGCGCCCGGGCAATGTGCCCGTCGTCGTGCAGGCGCGTGGCGATGTGCTCTACAAGGATCTGGCTACCGGCCAAGAAGTGCGTCAAGCCGTCTTGCGCATCGAAGGTCAGATCGAAGGTCAGTAAGGCATGCGCTCCAATGGATGGGCCGCGGTGCTGGTGTGCGCGCTGGCGTGCGTGCTGCCGCAGTGGAGCTGCAAGGGGCGGCCGATTGCCGTCATGCCCGTCTCCGAGACCAAGCTGGACGAGCTCAGCCCCACCACACGCCCGGCCTTTGCGGCGGGCCGCGAAGCTTTGCTCGGTGGTCGTGCGGCCGATGCGCAAGCGATCTTCGCCCAACTGCACCAAGACGATCCGCGCCACAGGATGTACGCCTTGTGGATGCAAGATGCGCAGCGCGAAGCGGCGCGCCTTGCAGGGCGTTTGCCCGATCCGCAGGGCTGGTGGTTCGAGGCCCGTCAGCGCGGAGATGTGCGCGCTTGGTTGTTGGCCGCGCGTACGGCGCTTGATGATGCGACGGAATGGGAAGCGTTGACCAAGGCGGCAACCGTGCCCGATCCGCCTCCGGAAGATGCGGTCTGGTTGCACTACGCCTTGGGAGCGCGTGCGGCGCGCTTGGGTGCCTACGAAGAAGCCAAGGCCGAAGCCTCCAAGGCGCGCGCCCTCGATGCAGGCCATAGCCACGCCTATTGGCTTGAGGCGTGGATTGCCGCGCGCCACGGTTCGCAGGCTCAAGGCGCGGCGATGCTGCGCGGTTGGCTCGAGCGCGCACGCGATGACATCCGCATGGACCCCGCGCGCGTGGCCGCCGCCGAATTGGACCTCGCGCTGCTGTCCTTGGCCGCGGACGATGTGCCCGAGGCGCGCAAGTGGTTGGCGCAGGTCGACCCTTGGTTGGTGGATTTGGCGCGTTTGGAAACGGCCCGCGCCGCGGCGTCCGAGGCCGGCGGCGATGCCGAAGCGGCGGTGCGCTCCGCGCGTGCGGCGGCCACTGCGGCTCCGGAAGACCTGTTGCCTTTGGTGCAACATGCCATTCTGTTGGAGGGCCCGCTGGCTGACCCGGCGGCTGCCGAAGCGCTGTGGTTGCGCGTGTACGAAAGCCAAGAGAACTCGGGCCAACTACTCGACCTGTTGCGCGCGACGCGGGCGCGCATCCGCTACGAGCGCCTGGTGGCAGCTCGCGGGGGACAGCCCGCACAGGGGCAATAGCGTGAGAGCCGTCGTGCAGCGCGTCCTACGTGCCAAAGTCACGGTCGCGGGTGTGCCGACCGGTGAAATCGGGCCGGGGCTCCTGGTTCTGTGCTGCGTGATGAAGGGCGACGGTCCGCCCCAAGCAGATTGGATGGCGGATAAGCTGGTGCACCTGCGCTGCTTTGAGGACGCGGCCGGCAAGATGAACCTCTCGGCCTTGGAGCTCCAGCGGCCGATTTTGCTGGTTAGCCAGTTCACTCTGGCCGCGGACAACAAGAAGGGGCGCCGGCCGTCCTTTGACCGGGCCGCGGATCCCGCCCTAGCACAAGAACTCCTTGCCCGGGTGCGTAGGAACTTGGAATCGGCTGGCCTAGTGGTGCACGAGGGCCGATTTGGGGCCGAAATGCTGGTCGAGCTGGCCAACGACGGGCCCGTAACTTTGATTCTCGATTCCGAAGCACTGACGCAAGTTGCGACTTGAAGGTATGATAGAGACGTAGCGGCCGTAGCCCTTGCACACTTGCGACGGCGCGCCTCTTCGGACTCCTGTGACTCGCTGAGCTCTTCCTCGTATGAATCAGGACCCCCAAACGATCACGAAAAAGGAACTGGTCAATCGGATTGCCGAGCAGACTGGCCAGACCAAAGTCATCGTCAAGGACATCGTCCAACTGTTCCTCGACGAGATCATTAGCGAGCTCGCGGTAGGCAACCGCTTGGAGTTCCGTGAGTTCGGCGTGTTTGAGATCCGCGATCGCGCGGCACGCCGTGCGCAGAATCCGCGCACGCTTCAGAAAGTGGCCGTCCCCGCCAAGAAGGTGGTCAAGTTCAAGGTCGGCCGCGCCATGCGCGAAAAGGTCTGCGAAGAGCGCCAAGTGCCGGTCAAACCCGCCGCCAAGTCGGTGCCCAAGCCGATCGCCAAGCCGGCCGCGCCGTTGATCCAACCGGCCCAACCGCCCGTCCCGCCGAAGCCGGACAGCATCTTCTGATCGGCAGCGCGCTGCACTCAGCGTGCAGCGTGAGCAGCCGCCAAGGCTTGCGTGCAGTCGGCGATCAGGTCGTCGATGTGTTCGAGGCCAACGGACATGCGCACTAGGCCATCGGCCAGGCCTTGCGCGCGGCGCGTTTCGGCCGGAATCGACGCGTGCGTCATGCTCGCCGGCACCTCGACCAAGCTCTCGACGCCACCGAGCGACTCGGCCAGCGTGAACACCTTGCAGGTGGACGCGAAGGCATCCGCTTGCGCCACGGTGCCCTTCAACTCGAAGCACAACATGCCGCCCGCGGCCTTCATCTGGCGCTGCACCAAAGCGTGCTGCGGGTGCGAGGCCAGACCGGGGTAGATGACGCGCGCCACTTGCGGATGGCGCTCAAGCCATGTGGCCAGCGCCGTGGCATTCTGCACGTGGCGATCCATGCGCACAGCCAGGGTCTTGATGCCGCGCAGCACCAGGAAGCAATCCATCGGTCCCGGCGTGCCGCCCACGGCATTTTGGAAGAAGGCCAACTCGTCGCGCAGTTTGGCGTCCTTGACCACCAACGCTCCCGCGACCACATCGGAATGGCCGCCGAGGTACTTGGTCAGGCTGTGCAAGACGATGTCAGCGCCGAGGTCCAGCGGACGCTGCAAGTAGGGCGTCGCGAAGGTGTTGTCGACCACTGTCAACTTGCCATGCTTCTTGGCGATCGCCGCAGCCGCCGCGATGTCGGTCACGCGCAGCAACGGATTCGTGGGCGTTTCGAGGTAGACGTACTTGGTGGCCGGTTCGATGGCCGCCTCCAACGCCTTGAGATCCGTGGTGTCCACATAGGTGAAGCGGATCCCGTAGCGCGCGAAAACACGCTGAAAAATGCGGTAGGTGCCGCCATACAGGTCATTGCCCGCGACCACATGATCACCTGGGACGAGGCGATCGAGCAGCGCATTGGTGGCGGCGAGGCCGGAGCTGAAGCACAGCGCATGCGAGCCGTTCTCGAGGCTCGCCAGGCAATCCTGCAACACCGTGCGCGTGGGGTTGCTGGTGCGCGAGTACTCGTAGCCACCCCGCGGCTTAGCGGGCGCGTCCTGCTTGTAGGTGCTCGTCATGTAGACGGGCGGCATCACCGAGCCACAGTGCTCATCGGGTTCCCAGCCAGCATGGATGGCGCGAGTTTCAAAGCGGGAGGGGGCCTGGCTGTGGTCGTTGTGGCTGCTCATGACGCCCAGAGTGTAGAGGTCGGCGCGCGGGCCTTCTAGAATCGCACGCGATGCACTTCCTACAGCCGCGCTATGTCGTCGTTGCGCTGGCGGTGTGTCTGGCGCTCGCGCACGCTCTGACGTTGAGCGCTCCGGCGGGCATGGGCTGGGATGAGGCCATGCATCACGCACAGCCCGCGGCCCGCATGGCGTTGGCCTTACGCGAAGGGCACGCCAGCAGCTACTTCGACGCGCTCCATGATTGTGCGCAGTACCCACCGCTGATCCCGTGGTTGACGGCGTGGATCGAGTGGCCCTTGGGTGTTTCGGAAGCGCTGGCGCGGGCTTTGGGCTCGGTGTGGTTGGGCTTGGCTGCGTGGCTTGCGTATCGCTGTGGGGAACGCTTGGCCGGCGTGGTTGCGGGCGCGGCCGCGTTCTTGTTGGTCGCCGCTTCTCCGTTAGCGTGGAGCTACGGCAGCACCCTGTTTCTGGAGCTGCCCTTTGTAGCGCTGTGTTTGTGGGCTTTGGAGCGCGTGATGGTGCTGTGCGCAGCACCCAACTCCACGCGTGCCCAGTGGTGGGCGGGCATCGCAATCGCGTGCTTGCCCTTTGCCAAGTGGAACTACGGACTGCTCGCCGCGGCGGCGTTGTGGCTGACTGCTTGGTTCGCGGTCGGGCGCACCGTGGGCCTGTCCGCCTCAGGACGTCACCTGTGGCGTGTGGTGCTGCCGTTCTGCGTGCTCGCCGTGTGGTGGTGGTTGCTGCCCTTGCCGTTCGGGTTCGAGCGCGCTGCCGAGCACCGTCAAGCGTTGTTGGGCTTCTTGCAGGGCAACACCGAGGTTGTGGCCACGCCGTGGAGCACTCGCTTGCTGTACGCCAGCGGTGGTTTGGTGCGGCATCCGCTGGCGCTGGTACTGGTGCTGGCTTGTCTGTGCCTTGCCGTACGACGCGCTGGCAGCGGCAAGGTGTGGCTGCTGGCTGCGGCCTTGGTCGTGCCGGTGCTGGTGCACCCGTTCCATCTCGATCGTTTTCAGCTGGTGTGGTTGGCGCCGCTCGCCCCCTTGGTCGGCGTGGGCTTTGCCGTCGTGTACCAGCGCTTTGGTCGAGCAGCGCTCGGCGTGCTGTTGATGTGGGGCTTGCCTCTGCCGCTGGCGCAAGCGCAGCTCGCGTCGTGGTTGGGTGTGTTAGCTGACAAGCCGGAGGTGCGTGCGTACCAAGTTACGGTGCTTGATGAACGCACACGGTTGGGAACAGCACGCAGCACACCCACGGCGGGTCTGCCGCGAGCTGCATTGTCAAGTATTGTGGACAGCGTGGCGCAAGTGGCTGGTCCTGATGCGCGGTTGGCGTGGATCGGTGTGTCCAGCGAGTTGTCACCGGCGACTCTCAATCTGGAGCTGCTGGCCCGCGGTCGCAGCGCCGTTGCGTTTGAGCAAGCCGCGAACGTACAGCTGGATCTGTCGTACTTTGGCGCGCTCGTGTTGGATGAAAAGGAGGCGGCCACGGCGCTGCTGGCCTTGTGCGCCGACCGCGACCTTGTGCTGTGGAGCACTCCGACTGACTTCAAGGAGCGCCCCGAACGAGCTTGGTTGGCTCCCATTGCGGCGCGCGTGCCGTTCGTAGTGCGCGGATCGGCGGTCGAGTTGCCAGGCGTGGAGCTTCCGCGTCCGCTGCGCGCCCCGTTGGCGGTTACGATGCACGCTTGGCGCGTACAGCGTTAGTGCGTGCCACGCTCCTCCATGTCCCACCCCAAACTCAAAGGTGCTCTTGCGGCCGCGATGCAGCCGCGTGCCAAACAACGCGCCGAGCGTTTGGAACGCTTCGCTGCGCGGGCACTCAACTTTGACGAGGTTCTGCCGTTGTTCGAGCGCTTGGCTCCTACGGCTCTGGGCTTGCGGACGCTGCGTGAACTGGCGCCCATGGGGGACGAGGCAGCGCGCGAAGCCTGCGCGCGTAGCGCCGAAGCACTGCGCTTGTGCGCACGCGGCAGCGAGCCGGCCTTTGGCGGCGTGTGCGATCCGTTGCCGAGCTTGGTGCATGTGCACACCGCCGGTCGGCCCTTGGCCGAACATGAGTTGGCGGCCTTGCTGGGCTACTTTGCTGCTGTAGAGCGCTTGGGCGATTGGTTGCGCGCCAGCGCCAAGGAAGCGCCAGCACTCGGCGCATTGTGTGTGGGTTGGCCCGATTTCAGCGCGCTGGTCAAGCGCTTGGACGTGTGGATTGACGAGCGTGGTCAAGTGCGCGATGAGGCCTCGCCGCTCTTGGCGCGGCTCAAGAAGGAACTGTCGGCCGTGTCCGAACAAGTTGACAGTGCCTTGCGCGCGATCACGGCGCGAGCAGAGATCCGCGCGGTGCTTTCCGATGTTGCACCACATCGTCGCGGTGGACGGCCTGTGCTGGCTGTGCGCGCCAAGAGCCAGGGGCGCGTTGCCGGCATCGTGCATGATCGCTCGCAGTCGGGCGAGACCGTGTTCGTCGAGCCGCGCGAGGTCGTGCTGCTCGGCAATCGCTTGGTGGATTTGGACAGTGACATGCGCCGCGAGATCGAGCGCGTCTATCTGGAAGCGACGCGCGCGGTGCTTGAGTACGAAGCGCCCTTGGTGGAGTCTGCCGAGCGCGTGGGCAAGCTCGAGCTCGCCTTGATTGCGGCGCGCTACGCACGCGCCACGGGGGCCCGCATGCCGACCATCGTGGGCCGTGCGGGGTTGGTGCTCAAGGAAGCGCGCCACCCGCTGCTCGTCGAGCAACAAGCGCTCGGACGACTGAGCGAAGTCGTGCCGATCGACCTGCGTCTCGGTGATGCGTTCGACTTGCTGCTGATCACGGGCCCAAACACGGGCGGCAAGACACTGGCCTTGAAAACCACGGGTTTGGCTGTCCTGTTGCTGCGTATGGGGCTGCCGTATCCGTGCGGAGAAGGCACGGCTCTGCCGCTTTTCGAGGGCATTGTGGCGGACATCGGTGACGAGCAAGAGATCGCGCAGAACCTGTCGACCTTCAGCTCGCATCTCGCTCGCATTCGCGAAGGCTTGCAGCGCGTCAATCCAATGACACTCGTCTTGTTGGATGAGCTGGGCGGCGGCACCGATCCGGATGAAGGTGCGGCGCTGTCCGAGGCCTTGTTGGAGCACATGATCAGCATCAAGGCGCCGACCATCGCCACCACGCACATCGGCAAGCTCAAGGAGTTTGCCTTCCGTGTGGCGCGCGCCGAGAACGCTAGTGTCGAGTTCGACCCGCAAACGCTCCTGCCGCGCTATCGCTTGGTTGTCGGCACGCCCGGTGAATCAGGTGCGTTGGTGGTGGCGCGTCGCCTCGGCTTGCCCGCCAAGTTGGTCGAGCGCGCGCGCGAGCGGCTCGAGAAGAAAGACTCCGAACGCGAAGCCCTGTTCGCCCAAGTGCGCCATGCGCGCGAGCGCGCCGAAGAGTTGCGCTCGGCCGCCGAGTCACAGTTGCGCACGGCCGAGGCAAGCAAGCGCGCTGCCGTGGAAGAGCAGCAGACGCTCGCACGTCGCTCGGAGTTGCTGGAGAGCGAAGCCCAACGCACCATCGAAGAGCGCGTCGCCGCGGGACGCAAGCGCTTGGAGAGTCTCAAGCCACTCTTGGCGCAAGTGCCCGCACAGCTCAAGAAAGAGCTGAGCGAGGGTCTCGCTGCCGTCGACGCGGATCTCTCTGGCGCGGCCCTTTCGGAGAAGCGCCAGAGCTTCCTCGACGCGCTCAAAGAGGGTCAGTTCGTGTTCTTGCCGCGCTTGCGCCAGCGTGTGCCCGTCAAGAAGCTCGACAAGAAGCGCCGCATTGCGGTGGTGTTGCTGGGTGGCAAGCCCATGGAGGTGGGCTATGACGAGATCACTTCCTTTGAGGTCCGTTGAGGTGGCCGCACTCTTGCGCTAGCTGCGCACGCAGGCGACAAAAGAGCTATGGCGCGGCTACTCCTGATCGACAATGACGAGAAGATCGTGTCGCTCGTCGCGTTGCTCCTGCGCAAGAGCGGCCATGAGGTGCGCACCGCTATCTCGTTTGTGCAGGCGCGCGAAGAGCTGCTGCAGGCGGTCGCCAAGGGCGAGGTCTTCGACTTGGCGTTGTCCGACTATGAGATGGGCATTGAGCGCGCCGATGAAGAACTGCCGAAGCTCATCCAAGCAGGCTTGATGCCGGCCACTTTGGTCGTGTCAGGTTATCTTGACGACGCTTTGGTGGGTCAGCTGCTGGCCATCAAGGGCGTTGTCGGCACGCTCAAGAAGCCGTTTGACTTCACAAGCCTGTCCAACGCGGTGGCGCAAGCTCTGGTGCGTGCCCAAGACCTGAAGCTCGCTCAAGCCGCGCAGCAGGATGCTGCGTTGGAGGCCGACAAAGAGGCGCCTGTGGACGAGCGCTTGGAGGATGACGGTTGGGAGGAACTCTCGTGAGTGGTTTGCGCTGGACGACGGCTGGTGAGTCACATGGCGCCGCGTTGGTCGCCATTTTGGAGGGCTTTCCCAGTGGTTTTGCGCTCGACATCGGCCGCGTGGATGCCGAACTAGCACGCCGTCAAGGCGGCTACGGGCGCGGCGGTCGCATGAAGCTGGAGAGCGACAGCGTGCAGGTGCTGTCTGGCCTGCGGGCGGGGCTGACCTTGGGCTCGCCGCTTGCTTTGCAGTTGCTCAATCGCGACCACACCATCGAGCGCTTGCCGGTGCCGACGAATCCGCGGCCAGGGCACGCCGATCTGGGCGGCTGTTTGCAGCACGAGGCCCGCGATCCGCGCGCCGTGCTGGAGCGCGCCTCCGCGCGCGAGACCGCCGCCCGCACAGCGCTGGGCGCGGTGGCGCGCCAGCTGCTCGAGCATTTCGGCGTCGAACTGTGCGGCCATGTGGTCGAGTTGGGCGCCGATCGTGCCGCACCCGCCGCCGTGGAGGCGGCCTTCCTGCTGCCGCGGGCCGAACGAGCCGCGCTGCGCGCCGCCTCGCCGCTCTATTCCTTCGATCCCGACTTCGATGCACGCGCCACGCAAGCCATC
>CAIKQM010000309.1 GCA_903829565.1 uncultured Planctomycetota bacterium | reverse complement strand
GGATGCGGACGACAACCAGCCCTTCCCGGGCAACAACTTGGAAGCCCCGGACTTGTTGGAGAGCTACTTCGGTGGCACGCCCGCAGCGCGTCCGTTCCAGTACGCACGCTGCAGCACGATCGAGACCGACAGCACGACCAGCTTCGTGCTGCCTAGCTATGACTTTGCGCGCAACCTGGCGCACATCCCCACGCTGACGTGGCGCATCACGAACGAGCCGGTCGAGACGCAGTACCTTGCGCAACAGACCCAGCTCTTCCACAGCGTGGTAGCGGCTCGCAGCCCGGCCGCCGTGGAGCAAGTCGTGCCTGGTACCGAACACCGCTGGGGCACGCTGAATCCGACCCAAGCCTGCGCCTTCCTCGCGCTGCACACGCTCCAACTGCCGACCTCGGGTGACCTGCTGGCCGACGAAGATGGCCGTTGGTTCCGCTTCCTCGTGACGCAAGAGACCTTCCAGGCGAACGGTGCGTTCACGCGCGTGCGTTGGACTGCTGATGCTGCAACACGCACGATCGAAGTGCTCGACACGGACTACTTGAAGCGCGTGCAAACCAGCTCGTCGATGATCGGTTTTGGTTTGACGGGTGGCGTGCCGTTCAAGGTGCGCATGTCGGCGGCCGATGGGTTGCCTGACGAGGTACTGCTCACCAGCTTGGGCCAATCGGCACCGAGTGTGGTGCTGCGTGATGGTGTGCCGACCACGGCCTATGTGTGGGACGCGCAAGCTGGTTCGCTCTTGTTGGCCGAAACGGATGCGGCCTTGCACGAGTGGACCATCACCATTCCTTAGTGCGCACGCGACGCCACAGCAGTCATTAGGCCCGCCCCCGTTAGGCCATTACAGGCCAACGCAAAGCGAAGCGCGCACCACCGAGCTTCGAGCGCCCGGCCACGGCACTGCCGCCCAGCGCTTGCAGTTGCGCTGCAATCGAGGCGAGGCCGCTGCCGCGTCCGTGGCCTTTGTTGCTTGCGCCTTGCGTGAAGAGGCGCTCGCTCAGGTCCGGAGCGATGCCTGGACCGTTGTCATCGACGGTTAGGCACCACAACTCGCCTTCGGTGCACAACTGGACTTCGATGCGTCCACCGCGTCCTGCGAGGGCTTCGCGTGCATTGACCAGCAAGTTCTGCAGCACCCGTGCCGCGGCATCCGGTGCGAGCACACTGGGTGGAAGAGTTGTGTCAGGTAGTTTTGACAGCAACTCGATGCGTTCCAACGCACACGGCGCGCGCTCGGCGAGCAGCACCGCTTCCAGTGCCGTGCTCAGCGTCTCGCTGCCGGGATGAGTGCTGCCCACAGCCATGCGCGAAACGCGCGCGCACTCATCCTCCAACGAGCGCTCAAAGCGCTCGCGCTCGTCCGTCGGCAGCTCGGCACCAAAGCGCTTGAGCAGTTCATGCGTGCTGGTGACGGCATGCAACGCATTGCGCAGGTCATGCCGCCGGATGCGCTCTTCTTCGGTCTTGGCCGCTGGTAGCGGCGCTAGCGGTTCCGCATCCACGCCCAACACCGTCAACAAGAAGAGCAGCGACTGGACCTCATCCTGACGGTCTTCTTGATCCGCGTAGGGATTGCTCAACAGCAACGCGCGCGCTGCGGGGCCTTCGCCTGCGCGCAGCCATACATCTTGCAAGTGCTTGGGCAGGTCGACGCTGCCACGTTGCACGCGCAGGCTCCAGCCTTGTTCGCTGGGATGCAGCAGCGCCACACCGCGCGCGAGTCCCATGGCGTGTACGCACTCCACCAGCAGGCGCTCGCGCAGCTGCGGGTCTGTGGTCTCGACCAACACCTCGACCACCGCGGTCGAGGCAAAGGCGTGCGCTCCTCCGTCCATGGCGCTAGTCTGTCCTCCCATGCACCTGCCTTGGAAGGATGGGAAGCTGGATCCTGCTGGTCTGGCGTGGCGCAGCACCCGCTACAGCGGCATCGAGTGGTTCCCGCTGTTCGAGGCCGAAGGCGAGGGCCCGCGTGAAACTCTGGCCTTGATTCGCATGGCGCCCGGTTGCGGCTACCCGGCGCACGAGCACTTGGGCGTGGAAGATGTGCTGATCTTGGCGGGCGGCTACGCCGACGAGCGCGGGGTGCACCGTGCGGGTGATTGGGTGCGCTACGAGGCCGGCTCGGTGCACAGCCCCGTGGCTACGGCCGGCGAGCCCTGTTTGCTGTGGGCTCACGCAAGGAGCGGGGTCCGCAATCTCGAGAGTCGTCCCAAAACCGCTAACTAAGGCTGACGGGCGGGGGCCTCGTTCCGCACAATAGGCGGGGTATGCAGAGCGCGTCATCATCGGCTGTCGATCTCTACCTCGACTATAACGGCTCCACGCCTCTGGCACAGGAGGCCTTGGAAGTTGCATTCCCGTATTTGGTAGAGCACTACGGCAATCCGTCGGCTTCGCACCCCTTGGGGGCGGCGCCCAAGCTGGCCATCGAGCGTGCCAAAGTGGACTCCGCCGCGGTGTTGGGGTGCTACCCCGACGAGTTGGTGCATACGTCCGGCGGCTCGGAGGGCAACAACCACGCGTTGCTCGGAGCTGCGGCCGCTCATCCCGGCGCGCACCTGATCGTCTCGCAGATCGAGCACAAGAGCGTGCTGGCGACCGCGGCCGAGCTTGAGCGCCGTGGTCACCCTGTGACGCGCCTTGCGCCGCGCAGCGATGGTGTCGTGCATGTGGCTGATGTGGCCCAAGCGTTGCGCCCGAACACCTTCCTCGTGTCGGTGATGGGGGCGAACAATGAGACCGGTGTGGTGCAGCCGTATGAAGAGCTCGGTGCGCTGTGCCGCGCGCACGGTGTGCTGTACCACTGCGATTGGGTGTGTGCGTTAGGCAAACTTGACTTGGACTTGTCGCGCTCCACGATCGACCTGTTGTCGGTGGGCGCGCACAAGCTGTATGGCCCCAAGGGCGTGGGCTTGCAGTACATCCGTCGCGGTGCGCGCGTCATGCCGTTGGTGTACGGCTGCGGCCAACAGAATGGTCTGCGCGGCGGCACCGAGAATGCCTTTGGTGCTGTGGCCTTTGCGCGCACGCTGAGCATGTCGAAGAGCGGTGCATTCCCTTCTCATGCGCGTCTGGCGCAGCTGCGCGATCTGCTGTGGCAGCGCATCGAACGCACCTTCCCGCAAGCGCGCAAGAACGGTGCGGGACCTTTCTTGCCCAACACGCTGAACGTGGCCTTTGAAGGCCAGACGGGCATCGAGCTGTTGCAGCAACTGGGAGCGCAGGGCATCTGCGTGGCGGCCGGTGCAGCCGCGAACACCGGTAGTCCATCGCATGTGTTGACGGCGATGGGGCTGCCACCCGAGCGCGCTCGCGCCTCGTTGCGCTTCTCGTTGGGGCGTTTCAGCGATGAACGCACCGTCGAGGCTGTCATGGTTGCTTTACAACGCTGTCTGCCAGCCCGCGCACACGCGACCGCAGGAACCGCTACATGAGCACGCAACCGCTACGCGCGTTAGAACAGGCTTTGATCGAAGAGTTCGCGCGCGATGCGCGTGGCAAGGGCGTCGCCAAGTTGCTGGCTGCGTACAGCAGCAGCGGTCATGAGGACTGGCGCGCGTATGCGCACTTCGAGGCGGATCACTACACGCGCAATCTCGTGGCGCGGCACGCAGCCTACGAGCTGATCGTGCTGTGCTGGCGTGCAGGCCAAGCGAGCCCGATTCATTGTCACAGCCAGCAGCAGTGCTGGATGGCGATTCTCGATGGCCAGATCGAGGAGCAGCAGTACGACCAGCCTGTGCCCGGTCATGCGGGGCCGCTGACTCTGCGCGCGGCGCGCACCTATGCGCAGGGCAAGGTGGCGTACATCGACGACGACATCGCCCTGCACTTGGTGCGTCCGGTGGCGGGGCGTGACGGGTGCTCGTTGCACCTGTATTCCAAGCCTATCGAGACCTGCGGCATCTATGACCCGGCGACGGGGGCCGTGCAGACGCGGGTGATGCGCTACTACTCTGTGGGTGGCGTGGTGCAGCCCCGCTAATGCCGCCTGCGCAGCTGGCTGCGTAACTCTTGACCACCGTGCTAGGGCTCGGCTAGAGTCTCCGGCCCAAAGTTGGCGGTGTAGCTCAGGGGTTAGAGCAGTGGCTTCATAAGCCACGTGTCGGGGGTTCAAATCCCTCCACCGCTACCAACTTTGCTTCGGCAGCCTCAGGTGAGGTCTGCTTCGCACGAACGGCGAATGATGCCTTCGAGCGCGTCGATCCAAGTCGGGTGAGCGTTGAGGCAGGGCACCACATGCAGGGCTTCGCCGCCGGCCGCGCGGAAGTCCTCAACCAGGCGGATGCCAATCTCTTCGATGGTTTCGAGGCAGTCCGCGACAAAGCCCGGTGTCAACACCAAGGCATGCGGATAGCGCTTGGCCAGTCCAGGCACATGCTCATCGGCGTAGGGCTGCAGCCACGGCTCGCGTCCAAAGCGCGATTGGAAGCACAAGCTCCATTCGTCGTCCTTCCAACCACAGGTGCGCGCCAAGGCTTCGGCCGTCAGGCGGCAGTGAGTCGGATAGGGGTCGCCCAAGTCGGCATAGCGCTTGGGGATGCCGTGAAAGCTCACAAAGCGATGGTCGATGCGCCGGCCGTGTTCGGTTTCCTTGACACGCGCAGCCAGGGCTTGGATGTAGCCCGCATCATCGGGGAAGGGCGGCAACAAGCACAAGGCCGGTGCGTCGCGGCGCGACAAGGCCACGCGCGCCGCTTCGGCGTGCACCGAGCCGTTGGTGGCATCGGAGTACTGCGGAAAGAGCGGCAGAACAAGAATGCGCGTGCAGCCGCGCAGTTCGTGCAAGCCCGCTGCGATGGATGGATTGCCATAGCGCATGGCCAACGCGATGCGCAGCGACTCACCGGCAAAGCGCGCGCGCAACGCCTCCAGACTGTCAAGGGAATGCGACATCAACGGTGAGCCGCGCTCGGTCCAGACCTCACGATACGCGTGCGCGGACTTGGGCGAGCGCAAGGGCAGGATGATGCCGTGCAACAGCGGCCACCACAGCAGACGATTGACATCCACCACGCGCCGGTCGGACAAGAACTGGCGCAAATAGCGCCGCACTGCCGCCGTTGTGGGTGCATCAGGCGTGCCGAGGTTCACGAGCAGCACGCCGAGTTGTTCCTTCATTCCTGATCGTCCTTGGCTGCACCCGCCACGGGGAAGCCCAGCAGCTCACCTTGGTGATGGACACCAGAGTGGTCCCCATCCAGCCCGCCATCGTCGAGCGTGCGTTCCCAGACGCCTTCGCTCAGACCACGCTCGTAGATGCCACGCGCCGCGGGGATTCCGTTTTCGTGCCAGTACACCCACGGGCCATGGCGCGGCGAGGAGCCGCTGGCCGGGTCGGGGATGCGTTCGCCGCGCGAGCGCAACTGACCGTCCGGGTACCACTGAGTCCAGACTCCCACCCGGTAGCCGTGTGCGTACGCACCACGCTCCTTGGGTTCGCCGTTGGCGTGTTGGAAGATCCACTCACCGTGCCGCAAGCCGCTCCAAGCGTGCACAGGCCCGCGGGAGCGCAAGACCCCGTTGTCGTACCACTGCTCTTCCGTGCGGGTGTAGCAGCCGCCCAGCAGCAGGCTCAGGCCAGCAATCGCCGCCACGCCTAGGGCGCGGGAGGTACGTCGACTTGGCTCAAAACTCCACATGGACGCGCTAGACCGTAGCGCCCCCGAGCACAGGACTCAATTTTCTACTTGCGCAGGTTGCGGGGGTGCGGCAATAACTCCTTCACGGTCTTGATACGGACTGCCGCGCGTTGCGTCGCGGTGGCTATCACGACGGACCTCTCTCTGACCCTGACCACGCCTCAGCCAACCTATGCGCGCCTTTCAGAGCAGCTTGCTTACCCTCCCGGCCGAAATCGGCACGGGTGCCGAGCGACTGGTCTCCGCCCCGATCGTCTTCTGTGAGGACGACTTCGACGGCGACTTCAGCTTCGACGGTCTCGATGATCTCGACGACGACGACGAGGAGTTCGACGACGACGATGACGACGAGGATGAAGATGACGACGACGATGACGACGACGATGACTTGGGCTTCGGCGGCGACGAAGACGAAGAGTAGTCGTCAGCGGTAAGTCTCGTTGACACGGTTGCAAGCCCGTCTGGACGCAGTGCGTCGAGGCGGGTTTGTGCATGTACACCGCATGTGGAGCTTCAGGCCGAGATGACGTCGACCGCCAACCTTCCCACGGCAGCACAGCTGGCCGCATTGCGGCGTGCGGATCCGCGCTTGGCTGATGTCATGCGCCGGTTGCCGCAGTTCCCGGGCTTTCCCGATGCGGTCCAGCGCGCCGATGCAACGCACTACCATGCCTTGGCGCGGGCGGTGGTGTACCAGCAATTGTCGCTCAAAGCCGCCGCCACCATTCATGCGCGCGTGGTGCAGCTGGCCGGAGCGGAGTTCCCGCGTGCGGAGGCGCTGGTGCGTTTGTCGAGCGCCCAATTGCGCGCCTGCGGGCTTTCGGCTGCCAAGGTCAGGTCCTTGCAAGATCTGGCGTCAAGGACACTTGACGGTCGCTTGCGTTTGGAGCGCGCGGGGCGGCTGGCTGATGAAGAGCTGGTCGAACATGTCACGCAAGTGCACGGCATCGGGCCCTGGACTGTGCACATGTTCCTGTTGTTCCGCCTGGGCCGCTTGGATGTCGGTGCCTGCGGCGACATGGGCGTGCAGGAAGGGCTGCGCTACTTGGATGGTCTGGCCGAGCGCCCGACGCCGGCGCAGGCTTTGCGCCGCATGGAGTGCTGGCGACCCTTGCGCAGCGTGGGATGCTGGTACATGTGGCGCTTGCTGGATGCCGAGCGCGCAGCCGTCAAGCGTACTTGACGGCTACTTGGGTGCCGGCGTCAGGCGCGCGTTCTCGACACATAGCCTGAGCGCCGTGTGCAGCTCATCCGTCAAAGCACCCGTCTTGGCGGTTTCGCACCAGACGCTGACACTCACGCGGAACGCGTGACCATCGTAGGCTGCCACGGAGACGCTGGCGGCGGGGGACTGCAAGGCGCTCGGGCAGGCTTGAGCAGCACTGAGCAACAGGTGCTTGGCGCGCGCGGGGTCCTCATGCGCACTCAACAACAAGCTCGTTTCCACGCG
>CAIKQM010000308.1 GCA_903829565.1 uncultured Planctomycetota bacterium | reverse complement strand
GGCGTGGGATAGAAGCGGAAGTGCAAGTCATCCTTCTCGACGGCCAGCGCATCTCCCTTGGCATGACCTTCGAGCGTCATGCCATAGCCCACCTCATACAGCGTGGAGCAACCCGTGGTGAAGCATGTCAAACCTGCAACCAACCACAGCCACAACCACGACTTCATGCCTTCGCTCCCTTGAGGATGTTGCGCGCGATGATCACGCGCTGGATCTCGCTCGTGCCTTCGCCGATCACGCACAGCTTGGCATCGCGCCACATGCGTTCAACGGGGTACTCGCGCGAGTAGCCGTAGCCGCCGTGGATCTGGATCGCTTCGTAGGTCGCGCGCATCGCCGTCTCGGAGGCCATGAGCTTGGCCATCGCGGCTTCACGACCGTAGGCCACGCCCGCGTCCTTGAGGCGCGCCGCGTGGTAGACGAGATGCCGGCTGGCTTCGATCTCGAGCGCCATGTTGGCGAGCTTGAACTGCACAGCTTGCTGGTCCGCCAGCGTCTTGCCGAAAGCCTCGCGCTGCTGGGCGTACTTCAAGGCCACATCGAAGGCACCTTGCGCGATGCCCAGCGACAACGCCGCGATCGAGATGCGGCCGCCTTCCAGCGTCTTCATGAAGGTCTTGAAGCCCTGGCCCTCAGGCCCGAGCAACGCATCGGCCGGAATGCGCGCATCTTCGAACACAAGGCTGCCCCAGTCGCTGCCGCGCATGCCGAGCTTGTGCTCGCCAGGCTCGACACGGAAGCCCTTCGTATCGCGCGTCACCACAAAGGCGCTGATGCCCTTCGCGCCCAACTGCGGATCCGTCACCGCGGTAACGATGAAGGTCCCCGCGTAGTTCGCGTTCGTGATGAAGCACTTCGCGCCGTTGAGCACATAGCCATCGCCATCGCGCCGCGCCGTCGTCTGCGTACCGCCAGAGTCCGAGCCAGCATTCGGCTCGGTCAAGCCGTACGCACCCATGTACTCGCCGGCGATCAAGCGTGGCACGTACTCGCTGCGCATGCGCTCGCTGCCCCAACGATAGATGGGATAGGTGCCGAGCGAGACATGCGCCGCCAACGTCAGGCCCGTAGACCCGCACACACGCGCCAACTCTTCCACAGCAAGGCAGTACGACAAGGTGTCGCCGCCGCTGCCGCCCAGCTCTGCAGGGAACGGAATGCCGGGCAGACCCAACTCGACCATGCGCTTCCATGTCTCCACGGGAAAGCGGTGGTTCTCGTCGATCTCATGCGCCATGGGCTCCACTTCGCTCACCGCGAAGTCGCGCACCATGTCGCGGATCATGCGCTGCTCCTCGGTCAGGTCGAAGGAGTGCGCGATCTTCGGAAGGTCAGCGAGTGTGTCGTGCGTCATAGGGCGTGTGCGTCAGTCGTCGATGCTCCACCCCACAGTACGACGCACACGCTCGGGCGTGCTCGTCGAAACCGCAGGTTGTGCACCACGCGCGGCCGGAACGATCTCGACCTCGCGCTCCTCTGCTTCGCTGCTCTCGTAGAACTCGGAGCTACGCCCCGCGCCTACCCAAGCGATCAAAGCAGCGCGCGAGAACTTCCACTCGCGGCCGATCTTGCGTGCTGGCACCTCTTCAGTGTGCAGCACTTTGATAAAGGTTTTGATGGAGACGCCGAGCAAATCGGCGGCTTCTTCGATAGTCAGAATGTCACGTGTAGCTTGCGGGTGCGTCACGAAGTTCCCTCTCGACGTGGCGACCTTGGGGCGGGGCGGGCGCAGCTGATGCCACGCCCAAGCCGGTGCTCAGACTACCCGATCAGGCCGATTCCTGCGCGAAGCGACGCTGCATCTCGGCCTTGATGTACTCGGCGATGTCATCGGTGCGTGTGCCGGGCCCGAAGAGGCGCGCGTAGCCCTCCTTCTCGAGCTTCTCCATGTCGTCGTACGGGATGATCCCGCCGCCGACGAGGAGCACATCGCCCTTGCCGCGCTTGAGCAGCTCTTCGCGCACGCGCGGGAAGAGCTCCATGTGCGCACCCGAGAGGATTGACAAGCCGACGACATCCACATCTTCCTGTGTGGCGGCCTCGGCGATCATCTCAGGCGTCTGGTGCAGGCCGGTGTACACGACCTCCATGCCATGGTCCCGCAGCACAGTGGCGACAGTCTTGGCGCCGCGGTCATGACCATCGAGGCCAGGCTTGGCTACCAACACGCGGATCTTGCGTTCACTCATCAGAGAATCCTCGGTTCCTTGTACTCGCCCCAGCACTCGCGCAGCACTTCGGCGATTTCGCCGATCGTGCAGTCTGCGTGTGCGGCTGCAATGAAACGTTCCAGCAGGTTGTTGCTGCCCTTGGCTGCAGAGCGCACATCGTCGAGCGCGCGCTTGGCCTTGGAGGCATCGCGCTTAGCGCGTAGTTGGCGCAAACCCTCGACCTGGTCGCGTTCGACCGACGGGTCGATGCGGTGCAGCTCGATCGTCGGCACCTTGCCCTGCTCTTCCTCGTAGCAGTTGACGCCGACCATCTTCTTGCGGCCTTGCTCGAGCGCGCGCTGGTAGGCGTAAGCGCTGCGATGGATCTCGCGCTGGATCCAACCCTGCTCGGTGGCGGGCACCACCCCGCCGCGGCGCTGGATCTCGGCAAAGTAGCGCCCGGCTTCTTCTTCCAGCTTGTTGGTCAGCGCCTCGACGAACCAGCTACCGCCCAAGGGATCCGCCACATGCGCGACCTCGGTCTCCTCGCTGATGATCTGCTGGGTCCGTAAAGCAATCTTGACAGCCTTCTCGGTCGGCAAGGACAAGGTCTCGTCCATCGAGTTCGTGTGCAGCGACTGCGTCCCGCCCAACACCGCGGCCATGGCCTCAAAGGCGGTGCGCACGATGTTGTTCTCGGGCTGCTGGGCCGTCAGCGACACACCGGCCGTCTGCGTGTGGAAGCGCAGCATCCACGAACGCGGGTCCTTGGCGCCCACGACCTCTTTCATGTGACGGGCCCAAATGCGGCGCGCGGCACGGAACTTGGCGATTTCCTCGAAGAAATCGAGGTGGCTGTCAAAGAAAAAGGACAAGCGCGGGGCAAACGCATCAACATCAATCCCGCGCTCAATACCCCGGCGCACATACTCCATGCCGTTCGCCAGCGTGAACGCCAGCTCTTGGGCCGCGGTCGAACCGGCCTCGCGGATGTGGTAACCGCTGATCGAGATGGTGTTGAACTTGGGCACATGCACGCTGCAGTGCGCCATGACATCGACGATCATGCGCAGCGCGGGCTCG
>CAIKQM010000307.1 GCA_903829565.1 uncultured Planctomycetota bacterium | reverse complement strand
TGTGTCAGCTCGCACGGGTGCCCCCGTGGAAGAGGGGCACAAGCATCACATGCGCGCCATCAATGCGATTCGTCATGCAGGTTCGCTGCAGGCGGCCGTCGAGCAAGGCGTGTTGCGCGGCGGTGTGATGCATGCGTGTGTGACGCACCATGTGCCTTTCGTGTTGGCCGGTTCGATCCGTGATGATGGGCCGCTGCCCGACACCGTCATGGACCTTGTGGCCGCGCAAGATGCTTACGCGCGTGCGCTCGAAGGCGCCGGCGTCGTCGTGATGCTCTCGTCCATGTTGCACGCGATTGGTGTCGGCAACATGTTGCCCTCGTGGGTGCGCGTCGTGTGCATCGACATCAACCCGGCGGTGGTGACGAAGCTTTCCGATCGCGGCTCATCGCAGACGATCGGGATCGTCACGGATGTGGGGCTGTTCTTGCAGCAGCTGGTACGCCAGCTTGCGCAGCCTTCAGCCTCGTCCTCGTCCTCATCCTCTGGCGCGTAAGTACGCTTGAGGATCGTGATCGTCGACCGCCACGGCCGCTGCGCGGGCTGCGTTGGCTTGCAGGATCAGGTCTGCATCGCGTTGATCCAGAATCCCTTGTTGTAGCGCGAGCGGCACCAAGGCTTCGTCTGGTCCTTTTGACAAGCGCTTGGCGCGTACCGCGTCCTTGAGCTTGCTGCGCGCATTCCCCGCGGCCAAGTGCTTGGCAAGAGCTTCTTCCAGCGTTGCCAGCCCGAGGCCTGTCGTGGGCTGGTAGACCAACTGCGTGTGCACTTCGCGTGCCACGCCGCCATCCAACACGGCACGCGCGGCCATGGCCTGCGTGCGGTCGTTGGGACCACGCGTACGTGCTCCGAACGGGAAGCACAGCGCAATCCCAAGCCAAGCAGCCGGGCGTTGCGGCAGTTCAGCCAGCACTTCACGCAGGCCGCGTTCGACTTGGTACAGAGCTTCCTCTGTGGCCCAGCGGAAGAGCGCGCGATCTCGCTCCGGTTGCCCCGCGGCGTGATGGCGGTTGCAGCACGCGCTGGCGATGTAGCTCCACGCCAAGGCATCGGCCAAGCGACCCGTCAAGTTCTCTTTACGCTTGAGGCTGCCACCCAAGGTGCCCATGGCCAGCTCGGACACAAAGGCGTACACGGCCGAGAGACGATTGAGCTCGCGGATCACGCGGCCCACATCGCCGGGCACCGGTGCGCTCATCCAGCGAGTCCACACACCGGCTCGCACTGCGGTACAGGCCACATGACCCACATGGCCAAAGAAGGCCTCATCCAAGGCGTTGGCATCACCCGCAGCAGCCGCGCGCATCTCCTTCAAAGCCCACGGATGGCAGCGAATCGCTCCTTGCCCGAACACAATCATGGTGCGCGTCAAGATGTTGGCGCCCTCGACGGTGATGCCGATCGGGACCGCTTGCCACGCACTCGACAACAGATTGCGCGGCCCACGACAGATGCCGGCGCCGCCGACCACATCCATGGCATCGCTGACAACGCGCCGCATAGCCTCGGTCATCCATGCTTTGGCAATCGCTGACACAACAGCCGGCTTCTCGCCCGCATCGACAGCGCCAGCAGTCAGCTCGCGCACGCAGTTCATCCAGTAGGTGGTGCCCGCGATGCGCCCGATGGCGGTTTCCACGCCTTCAAAGCGGCCAATCGACAGGTCAAACTGCTCGCGCACCGTCGCGTACGCGCCCACCACGCGCAGCGCAAGTTGTGCACCACCCACCGAATCAGCCGGCAACGAGATCGAGCGCCCTGCCGAGAGGCACTCCATCAACATGCGCCAGCCTTGTCCCGCCATGGCAGGCCCACCAATGATGGTGTCCAGCGGCAAGAACACATCGTGACCTTCGGTAGGACCGTTCATGAACGGCACACCAAGCGGATCGTGTCGACGCCCGTGCACCACACCTTGCGTCTGCGCGGGCACAAGAGCACAGGTGATCCCCAGCTCTGTGTCGCCGCCGAGCAAACGCTCGGGATCCTGCAAGCGGAACGCGAGCCCAATGACGGTCGCGACAGGAGCGAGCGTGATGTAC
>CAIKQM010000306.1 GCA_903829565.1 uncultured Planctomycetota bacterium | reverse complement strand
TTCTTGATGGGCTTGCCCCACAGGTGCGCGGCTTCCCGATCTCCGCTCGCGTCATAGACGTTGACGCGGCCATCATCCAACGAGTACGCCACCAAGCCCCAGCCAGCGGCGAGATGCGCGACCTTCACTTCCGTGCCCGGTTGTTGACGGGCACGCACCAGGATCTGGTTGCGACTGCGGACCGGATCATGGCGCAAGACCACGATGGTCTTGGTCATTTGCTGCTGGCGCGGGCCGATGTTCTCCACGGCTTGCGTGGTGCCTGCCACATACAAGTGTGATCCGTCACCCGTGCAGGCATCCAACCAATGCAGGTCTTGACCGAACGGTCGCTCCTGCGAAGTTGCCTGACCTGCCGAGCGATCGATATCGACCACCATCGCTTGCGGTTGGTCGAAGGCACTCATCTGCTTGAACGCCACGACGAGCATGCGATCGCGCGACACGGGCATCACATAGCGCAAGTCTTCGAGGCCCAGACGCAAGAGCAGTGCGCGACCATCCTCCTTCCACAAGCGTCGGCCTTCCAGCGCGTCATAGAGCGCGATGGTCCCGTCCTCCAAGGTGCCGACCGTCGTGCCGCCGATGCCAAGTGCGGTAGGCGCCGAGCTCCAGCTCACACCGTCCACGCGCTTGACGCGGGCTTCGGAGGCGTTGACCACAACGATCGCATCGCTGTAGGCCAAGGCCGACCAACCCGAAGATGGATCGTTGGCAGCGGCCAGCGGAGCACCGCTGGGCAGTGAGGCTGCAAACGCAGAGCGTTGTGAACCACGCAAGGTTTCCGCACCGGATGCGCTGAAGACCAGAGCGCCTGCATCTCCCAAGGGCACGACGGCCTGACGTGCACCTGCTGGCATGCTTGGCTTGCTGCTGTTGCACGCAGCCAGCCACAAAGAGATACCGACCAAGAGGGCGATGGATTGCTTGTTCATGTGAATCGACTCAGCGAGGCAGTGCCGGGGCATCGAGCGCAGGCCGGAAGCCTACGAAGTCCGAGCGCTTGGCGGGCGGGTTGCGCACATGCAGCAGCTTGCAGGTCTCGGGCGAGGAGTACCAGTTGCCACCGCGTAAAGCAGGCTTGTCATCCGCTGTGCACCATTCGGAGACATTGCCGGCCATGTCAAACGCACCGTGCGGCGAAACATCGGACGCAAAGCTCATGACAGGAGCCGTGTAACGGAAGCTGTCCGCGGGATCATCGGCATTGCAGGCACCCGCGATCCAGTCCTTGCCCCACGGATACGTGCGACCATCGCGGGCTCCGGAAGCGGCTTCCCACTCGGCGGTGGTACACAAGCGCAGACCCAAATCACGGCAGAGTTCCTTGGCCTCATCGAAGGTCACAAGGATCGCAGGATGCGCGTCTGCCGCAGACTTCGGCACGCGATCCCAAATCTCGGTGGCACGCTCAGGCGACTCATAGAAGCTCGGGCGTGCACGCCGCGCGGCGCCGATCGTGAACTCGTGCTGGGCGATGTAGAACGGAGCTTGCGCCACATCGCCGGACACGAGCACAAGCACTAGCCCAGAGCGCTCATGCAGGACGAGCTTCGGACGACCTTGTGCATCCAACTGCACATCGTCGCCAAGCACGCAACCCGCGGGCAACGCTGGCTGCGTGCGCACATAGCTCAGGTCAAACGGGCGGCCTGCAACGCCATCATCACCGTACGGCACAAGCCGGAAGACATTGGCACCGAACTGCAGCGGGAGCTCGAGTTCAAAGCCATCTGCACGCGGCCTCAAGGGCAAGTCAAGGGTCGCACCGTTGCGAGAAACCTCCACTCGAGAGGCACGTTGGCTCGTACTCGCCGAGAGGGTTGCGCGCACATCAAAGGCTGCGAAGACACGCCCCGATTCAGGGGTGACGTTCGCGATGCCAACGACTGCGCGCCGGCGTTCCACACGGAAGATTGCCGAGGCACGATTCGCAAGCTCATCCTGAGCTTCCACAACGAACTCGTTGAGGCCCGGCTGCAGCGCAACTTCAAC
>CAIKQM010000305.1 GCA_903829565.1 uncultured Planctomycetota bacterium | reverse complement strand
GGATCGCCGACCGTCACCAAGGACGGCGTGACCGTGTCCAAGGAGATCGAGCTCGAAGACGCCTACGAGAACATGGGCGCGCAGCTCGTCAAGCAAGTCGCCCAGCGCACCAACGACGAAGCCGGTGACGGCACGACCACCGCGACGGTGCTCGCCGAAGCCATCTTCGAAGAAGGCTTGAAGAACGTCACCGCCGGTGCGAACCCGGTCGCGTTGAAGCGCGGCATGGACAAGGCCGTTGCCTGCGCCATCGAGAGCTTGAAGAAGATCTCGACGCCGGTGAAGGGTCACCAAGAGATCGCCCAGGTCGGCACCGTGGCCAGCAACGGCGACGGCGAGATCGGCGAGATGATCGCCAAGGCCATGGACAAGGTTGGCAAGGACGGCGTCATCACCGTCGAAGAGGGCAAGGCTCTCGCCACCGAGGTCGAGTGGGTTGAGGGCATGCAGTTCGACAAGGGCTGGCTCTCGCCGCACTTCATCACCAACCCCACGACGATGGAGACGGTGATGGAGAACCCCTACATCCTCGTGCACGAGAAGAAGATCACCTCCATCAAGGAGATGATCCCGCTGCTCGAGCAAGTGATGCAGTCGGGCAAGCCGCTGTTGATCATCGCCGAGGAGATCGAAGGCGAAGCGTTGGCGACCCTCGTGGTCAACAAGCTGCGCGGCGCGTTCCCGTGCGTGGCTGTCAAGGCTCCGGGCTTCGGTGATCGTCGCAAGGCGATGATGGAAGACCTCGCGGCGCTGACGGGCGCGACGGCGATCATGGAGTCGACCGGCCAGTCGCTCGAGACGGTCACGCTTAAGGAGCTGGGCACCGCCAAGAAGATCGTGGTCGACAAGGACAACACCACGATCATCGAGGGTGCCGGTTCCAAGGACGCGATCAAGGGCCGCATCGCCCAGATCCGCGCCGAAATCGAAGTCACGAAGAGTGACTACGACAAGGAGAAGCTCCAGGAGCGTCTCGCCAAGTTGTCGGGCGGCGTGGCCCAGATCAACGTCGGCGCGGCGACCGAAGCCGAGATGAAGGAGAAGAAGCAGCGCGTGGAAGACGCTCTGCACGCAACGCGCGCAGCTGTCGAAGAGGGCATCGTCCCGGGCGGCGGCGTGGCGCTCTTGTCCTGCATCGAAGCGATCGAAGGTCTCAAGTTGACCGGTGACGAGAAGGTCGGCGCGATGATCATCCGCCGCGCCATCGAAGCGCCGATGCGTCAGATCTCCACCAACGCGGGCCTCGACGGCGCCGTGGTGGTGCAGAACGTGCGCAGCAACAAGACCAAGAACTGGGGCTACAACGCCGCGACCGAGACCTACGAAGATCTCGTCAAGTCGGGCGTGATCGACCCGACGAAGGTCGTGCGTACTGCTCTGCAGAACGCCTGCTCGGTGGCCAGCTTGCTCTTGACGACCGACGCTTTGGTGTCGGACATCAAGGAAGAGAAGGAAGGCGCCGCTCACGCGGGCCACAGCCACTGATCGCGCTCGGAGAGAGATCTAGCGTCTCTCACCTAAGCACGGGCCGCAGCTTCGCGTGAAGCTAGCGGCCCGTGCTGCGTATGCTGGGCATCATGAGCAACCTAGGCACGATGATCTGTGTTACCACCCCGACAGTCGAAGGCCACCGCGCCACGCGCGTGATTGGCATCGTGGCCGGCGAGACGATCTTGGGCGCCAACATCTTCCGTGACTTCCTGGCGGGAGTGCGCGACATCGTCGGCGGCCGCTCGGGGGCCTATGAGACGGTGCTGCGCGATGCGCGGCGTTCGGCTCTGGAAGAGATGACGCGCGAGGCACGCACCCTTGGCGCCAATGCGGTCGTGGCGGTGGACCTGGACTATGAGACGGTGGGCAATGGCATGTTGATGGTGACCGCCTCCGGTACGGCGGTCGTCATCGAGCCTGCTTGAGCAACGCTCGCTTGCTGAACCGCTGGTGATGGGGTGGAATCAGTCCTCCCCTCATGAAGGTACTGCCCACCCTCGCGTGTGCGTGCGCGCTGCTGTCGGCGTCGCTGTCCCATCCGCTGCACGCGGACGAAAAAGATGTCGCCCGCATGCTCGAGGGCGTCAAGTTGATGCCGCCCACGGGCTATCCCGGTTGGATCGCGGTGGTGGGACCGGCGGCGTTCCCCGTCGTCGTGGGCCGCGAAGGTGGCCTGGACCAGACGGTTGTCGCGGCGGCTGACTTCGGAGCTGGACGTGTCGTCCTGTTTGGACACAACGGCTATGTCAGCCCCGGCTCATGGGACGGCGGCGATGGCTGGCGGTTGCTGGAGAACTGCATCCGTTGGGCCACGCGCAATGAACGTGGCAAGCCGCGCATTGGTGTGTGGAACAACCAAGGCATGGCCGATGCGCTGAACAATCGCGGCATGGTGGGCGAGTCGATTGGCGACTTTGCGCGGCTGGAGAAGGGACTGAAGCTCGACGCGCTGTTCTTCTCGCCGTGGGCCTTCACTGGTGCGCAGCTCGAGTCGCTGACCAAGTATGTCAAGGGCGGCGGCGCCATCTTGTGTGGCGAGACGGGCTGGGGTTGGTCTCAGTACAACGGCGCGATGACGGGCAACGGCGGCAACTGGCTGTTCGGGCCGATGGGGCTCGTGTTCAGCGATGGCATCGCGCATGGGCGCGGCGCGGATGGCTTCCCGATCGTGCGCGATCTGTCGCCGTATCTGAACGCCCAGACGGCGTTGGATGCCCTGCTGGCCAAGGAGCCGCCGCTGGGCTTCAACGAGGCGGCCACGCGTCAAGCAACCTGGACAATCACTCAGGCGATCCGCTTGTTGCCGGACACGGACAAGCTGCTGCGCCCGCGATTGGCCAAGCTGCGTGGACGCCCGCCCGCAGTGCCGTCCAAGGAACGGCCGTTGCGCGCCAGCAGCACGCTCGATCGCATTCAACTGACCCTGCAAGTGGAGGAGGCCTTCGCACTGCCGGCCGTCAAGGTCAAGGCGTTGCCGGCAGCGGAGAGCTTTCCCGGGCTGTTGGATGGGGTCGCGCAGCGCCTCATCAAGGTCGAGACGATCAATGCGTCGCTGCATGACTGGCGCAGTACCGGCCTGTACGCCAACGCAGGCGAGCTGATTGAAGTCACGCTGCCCAGCGAGCATGTCAAGAAAGGTTGGCGTGTCCAGTTAGGTTGTCACACCGACAACATCGCTGCGCATGGTGAGTGGCATCGTGCTCCGCGTGTGGTGGGCAGCTGGCCGCTGGATGAAGTCACCACGAAGGTGGCTTCGCCGTTTGGAGGCTTGGTGTACATCGTGCCGGGCGAGCAAGCCTCAGGCGCGGTGCCAGTCAAGATCCGCGGCGCGGTGGAAGCCCCGCGCTATGTGCTGGGCAAGACGACCAACGAAGAGTGGGCGCGCCAACGCACCCTAGGCGGGCTGTGGGCCGAGGTGGAGACGCCATCGATCATCTTGACGGTGCCGGCACATGAGGTGCGCGGCATCGAGAACATGGAGCCCATTGCTCTCAAGTGGGAAGAGGTGCTCAAGGCTTGCGCGAACCTCGCGGGCCTCGCGACGCGCGAACGCCCCGAGCGCTTCGTGAGTGATGTGCAGATCAGCGTCGGCTACATGCACTCGGGCTATCCCATCATGAGCTTCTTGGACGCGCCGCCGTTCTTGTTGAACCCCGAGCGCTGGAAGGCCGAGGGCTGGGGACCGTTCCATGAGTTGGGGCACAACCATCAAGTCAGCGACTGGACCTTTGAAGGCACAGGCGAGGTGACGAACAACCTCTTCACGCTGTATGTGTTGGACAAGGTGTGCGGGAAGGCCGTCGAAGAGGACGAACGCTTCCTGCAAAGCACGCGTGACGAGCGCTGGAAGGATCATGTACAGAATCACGATGCGAGCTTCGAGCGCTGGAAGAACGATCCCTTCCTTGCGCTGCTGCT
>CAIKQM010000304.1 GCA_903829565.1 uncultured Planctomycetota bacterium | reverse complement strand
CTCCATCGCGCTGTAGGACGGGACATGCTCGTACAGCGCTTCATCAATCTTGGCCAGGTCCACACCCGTCGTGTTCGGCAAGCCGTGCCCCATCTGCGTCATGACATGGTGCGTCATGTGGCAGTGCAGCGGCCAATCGCCAGGGTTGTCGGCCACGAACTCAATGGTGCGTGTCGAGCCAGTGGGGACAAGAATACTTGTCTCCTTCCAACCATTGGTCGCCGGCAGCGCGCCGCCATCGGTCGCCACCACATGGAAGGAGTGTCCATGCAGGTGGATCGGATGGTGGCTCATGGCGGACAAGTTCGCGAGGCGAATGCGCACGCGCTCGCCGAGCTTGGCCACGAGGTTCTGGGTGCTGGGATGGATCTTCGCGTTCATCGTCAGCACATTGAAGTCGACCATCTCATTCGGATCGGGACGACGCGCACCGGGCTCGATCTTCCACTCCGACAGCAGGATCGCGTAGTCACGATCCACGCGTTGGTGCTCGACGCGCGGGTGCACGATGAAGAGCCCCATCAAACCGAGCGCCTGTTGTGTCATCTCGTCGTGATGCGAGTGATACATGTAGGTGCCGTGTTGGCGCAGCGTGAACTCATAGCGGAAGGTCTCGCCCGGTTCGATCGCGCGTTGATGCAAGCCACTGACTCCGTCCATGCCGCTGGGCACATAGAGACCATGCCAGTGCACGCTCGTGGCCGCAGGCAGCTTGTTGGTGACATAGATGCGGACCGTGTCGCCTTCCATGCATTCGATCGTGGGGCCATGGACTCGTCCGTTGTAGCCCCAGCAACGCGCGGTCAGGCCGCGCGCGAACTCGTGCTCGACCTCTTCGGCGATGAGGTGGAACACCTTCACGCCGTCGACCATGTGCCACGCCAGCGCGCTGTTGTTCGGTGTGATGACGGGACGGTAGCCCAGCTCGGACCCTGTGCTCTGCGCAGGCGTCACGTTTGTAGGCTTGGGCATCTCCGATGTCTGTGCGTACACGCGCAGCGCCGGAGCGGCAGCGGCGGCAACCAAGGCCGAGCGCAGCATGTCTCTACGGGTGGTGCTCATCAGAGGTCTCCTTGTTGCTCGTTTCCGTGCGTGAGCGCGACCAGTGACCCGCCAGCAACTCATCGAGGTCGAGTCGAGCTTGGTGGGCAGCCGCTTCCAGTTGTACAGCCCGCCGTTCAGCGGCCAGTTCGTTGCGCCGTGCCACCAACACATCGAAGGCGCCGATTTGCATGGCGTTGAAGTTGCGCAGGGTCTCTTCGACTACGCTGCGCTCCGCGGGTACCAACACCGTGCGCGCATGACGGGCCGCGTAGCTGTAGCCACGCAAGCGCTCGCGTGCGGTGCGCGCAGCCGAACGCAGGTCGACCGCCAAGGACCAGTACTGTTCGGCGAGCGTCTGCAAGCGCGCTTGCGCTGCATAGTTCGCCGTGCTGCCTGCGTCCAACAAGGGCAAGGCTACGGCGCCTGCGGGGCCGAGGCCCCACGACGCATCGTCGGCATCTTTCTTGGCAGCGAGGCCCAGTTGCGCATCGGGAAGAATGGTGGACCACTCTTGGATGCCAGCGCTGTGCGCTTGAGCTTCCATGCGGGCACGCGCCGCGGCTAGTTCGAGAGAGGCTTGCACGGCACGGGCTTCCACGCCGGTCAGATCCACCGTGGCGTTGGGCTCATCAGCGAGAGGATCGCGCGGAGCCTCCACCGCGAGCACCCACTGCGTATGCACACCCCACAAGCCTGTCGCGCGGTTCAGCACTTCACGCGCCGCCCACCAGTCGCGCTCGGCTTCGGCGCGCGTTTGCTCCCACCGTTCCGCTTCTGCGCGCGCATGGGCAAGCTCCACCGGCGTGATGTTGCCAGCCTCGGCCAAATCGCGCATCAAGCTCTCGGCAGCTCGCGCTGTACCCAGTTGTGCTGTGATCAAGTCCAGCTCTTGCTGCGCCAAGCGCGCCGCCACATGCGCGCGACGCGCATGGAAGACGGCGTCCACCACTGAGGCGGTGACCTCGGCTTCCAGGGCGCGCAACTCGGCACCGCTCTTCGCGCGCCGCAAAGGTGCCAGCAGCAGGTCCGCCAGAGGCTGCGCGAGCGACAGCTCGACTTCGGTGCCTCCGTCCATCCACACCAAGTCACCGCCCAGCACCGGGTTGGCCCACAGCATGGCTTGCGCGAACTCAGCCGCGCCCGCGCCCAAACTTGCGAGGCGCGCTTGCACAGAGCGTTGCACGCTGAGCGCCAGTTGCGCGGCCTCCGCTTCGCTCAAGCCATCGTGCAACAGTTGCTGCACACGCTCTTGGACCTCGGCCTCGGATGCGGTGGTGCGGGGAGTGGCCCCCAAACGCTCCTGCAGGTGTGCATCCACGCGCGCGCGTGCTGCGGCGTGCTCATCGGCAGCACTCACACACGCGCTACCGGCACAGGCACAACACACGAGCGCAAGCAACGAACCCCAGCGCATCAGGAGTCTCCTGTGCGAGCGTCAGGCAGTGTGCGCGCTTGCAGCTCAGGCACCGGTGCTTCGTCCGCTTGTGGAGATGCAGGATGCGTGCGGGGCGGTTCCGGCAGCGGAGCCGCGGTCTTGCAAGCGCTGAGGCACAGGCACAGCAGTACGCCGACAGTGCGCATCACTGCGCTGCCTTCTTGGGCTGCGGTTGCGCATCTTGTTTGGCGCGCAGTTCAAGCGCCTTGGCCAAGTACTTGGCCGCGTCCTTCTTGTAGTCCTCGATCACCTTGATGGACGACAAGCGCACGATGCGACCGTCATGCACCACGAAGATGTTCTTCGCTACAGCACCGCCGGAGACCGGGCAGGTTGCATTGGCTACATCGATGAGCTTCGGATCCGACAGCTTGGCTAGCGTCGCTTGCGCATCCTCGCTGGCAAGAGTGGCGGCCTTGGCGTCGGCGACGCGGAACTCGCGGCCTTGCAGCACGACCAGCACGGGCTTCTGACCTTCGGTCAGTTTGGGCAACGCGCTTCCGGTCACGGGGCACACGCTGTTCTCAACCTTCACAGTCGTGGGGTACGAGGCTTTGTAGTTGGTCTCTACATCGTCCTGGATGTCCTTCACGCAGGTCTTGCAGCAGATGTAGATGCGCCCGTACTTGGTGTCGGTGTAGAGGCGCGCAGAGATGGGCTTGCCCATGACCGGGCAGGTGGGGTTCGGCCATGTGGGGACTGTGACTTCGGGAGTCTGTGCCGCTGCGGGAGCCTGTGCCGGTGCAGGAGCCTGTGCCAACAGCAACGAGAGTGCGAGCAAGAACGAGTGCATGAGAGTCACCTCGCGGCGCTACGCCGCATAGAGCAAGAGACAGGAACACACAATCACATCCATCGTCCGCCAAGCGCGGGAACGATGGTCACGGCCGTCACATCACAATCGCAAAGGAACGAACAGCGAGCCTAGACTTGGTCCTCGTGGACGGTCGTGTGGCCCGCGCCTGTCAAGTAGACTGGACAGGTACGGCTGTGCAGGCACCAGCACAGCAGGTTGGAGGGCCAGCTGCGGCAAGGCCGGCACGTAGGTAGTGGCCGGT
>CAIKQM010000303.1 GCA_903829565.1 uncultured Planctomycetota bacterium | reverse complement strand
TCGCGCCAGAGGACTAGGGCGGTGGAGGCGAGGAGGAGGAGGGTGGTCCAGAGGGGGGCTTGGGCGCGGGAAGAGAGCGACATATTTCGATACTGGCGGAGCTGAGTGTGCACTGTTTGGCCGCAGCCCTGTATCCCCTTTGTCAAAAGAACCTAACTACTGTCCCGCTGGAGCTTGGTGGTACGTCTGAGCTTTTTGTGCATGGGGGAGTGAGTACCAACACTCGTCTGTCTAGCGACGGAGAGGCCCTGGCAGGCCCTTTGGAGCATTCGACACCGCGGCCGGAGCGTTCATGCGGGGTGGGGGCACATGGCACTTGCCCTCGGCTCGGTGCAAAGCGGCTAACGCTTTTTCCGACTCGATACGGTCGGCTGCGTCTGTTGGGCACCTAGGCCGTGTGCCCGCAAAAAGTCGTGCACACTCATCAGGGCCAGTATCATCGTTAGCGCATGTTCGACCGCCTCAAAAAACTCTTCTCCACCACCCCACCCCCCACCTTCCCCGACCTCTCTCAGCTCCCGCTCACCACCACCGACTCCGCCCTCCAACACCACATCCTCACCCCCGGCAACAGCACGAAACCCTCGCTGTCTTCGCGCGTCCGCGTCCACTACGCCGGCTGGACCATGGAAGGCCGCTGGTTTGACGGCACCCTCGGCACGAGCGGCCCCGCGGAGTTTGCTTTGTTCAATGTCGTCAAGGGCTGGGGTGAAGGGCTCCAGCTTGTGGGGGAGGGTGGCAGTCTGTTGTTGGTCATCCCGCCGCAGCTGGCCTATGGCGCGCGCGGTGCGCCGCCGCGCATTGGTCCGAATGAGACGCTGGTCTTCCGCGTCGACCTCATCAAAGTCCTTTCGAATCCGGCCTAAGATTGCCGCTGCGCCCGCCTGCGGCTACCCTCTCACACCTACTATCCCGGCGCACGGCCGGGCGAACTCACAGCTGGGCGTACGCACAAGGAACGACAGATGGCTCAACTGACCGCGATGGAACTGCGCAAGGGGATGTTGGTGGACAACGCAAACCGCGTGTGCACTGTCATCTTTTGGAACCTGTGGAAGAGCGACCGGCGCAGCCGCGTGCAGCTGAAGGTGAAGGACCTCCTGACGGGGCGCATCACCGAAATCACGGCCCAAGGCGACGACAAGTACAACGTCCTGGACTCGGAAGTGATCCAGTTGTCGCACAGCTACACCGATGGCTCGGAAGAAGTCTTCTACACGCTCGACGGTAGCGATGAATGGCGCTGCCCGTCGGTCGGCCTCGAAGATGTGCTGCGTTGGAACGCCGAGAGCTACACCGGTCGCATTGTCGACGGCAAGTTGCTGACGGTGGACGCACCGGCCAACGTCGTGGCCGTGGTGGCGGAAACGACTCCGTCGATCAAGGGCGTGCTGAACGGCCTCAAGGATGCGGTGCTGGACAACGGCATCACCGTCAAGGTCGGCATGGTGGTCAACGTGGGCGACAAGGTCCGCGTGGACACCGAGACGCTCGAGTACAAGGAACGCGTCAACAGCTGACGCGACTGCTCAACTCACCTAGGCCCCGATGTGCAGCCGGCATTCCGGACAGCGCACGGGGCCTTTTGCATACACATGCAAACACGCCGGGCAGGTGCGCGTGTCGGCATCGAGGTTCACCACCACAGCAGCACTGGCGCGCCCACGTTCGTCGAGCTCATCGAGGAACGCATCTTCCATCACGCCTTGCGCCGCCCGCGCATCGTGGCTCGCGACCGCGAGCCAAAGTTTGGTGCCTCACGAGGAGCCGCAACTCCCGCCAGGTGGCGCCACCAGCTCGCTCTCAATGGCCTTGGCCCGCAAACGGCGCTGCAGGACGCGTAGTTGGTCCATGCCGCCTTGCGACACCACAACTTTGCCCGGCGGCAGAGCAGCAGGGGATCCGGAGCCTGAATTGCACGAGCTCATGTAAGAAAGTCTACCCGCTCTGGCTGGCACTTGCCGAGGGCTCCGCCTCCGCACTACGCTGGCAGGCGCAACATCGGCTTCCGCACCCCTATGACAGGCACTAGCGTCCCCACTCTTCCGCCCGGCAGTTCGTCCACCAGCACCGAGGGCGTGCGCGTGCAAGCCATTGCCCAATGGCTGGAATCGGAATCGGATCCCGACCAACGCCACTGGCTCTACGCCTATACGATCACCATCGTGAACGAAGGCAGCGCGCCCGTGCGCTTGCGTTCGCGGCACTGGGTCATTTTGGATGCCAACAACCACCGCGAGGAAGTGCGCGGTCCAGGTGTCGTAGGCAAGACGCCACGCCTCAATCCAGGCGAGCGCTTCGAGTACACGAGCTCCTGTCCGCTGAACACACCGTGGGGCACCATGGAAGGCAGCTACAGCTTCGAGCGTGACGATGGTTCGCCGCTAGAGGTAGCGATCGGGCGCTTTTTCTTGGTGCCGCCGAAGACGACGAAGTAGTCCGCGCTCGCGTTACGGGCGCACGTGTCGTTGCGCGTAGGCCGTCGCTGCGGCCGCAAGTCCTGCTGACACGATCAGGGCCAGCACATGCTCGGCTCGCGGCAACAGTCCCATGCCCACGATCATCGTGGTGGCTGCCGCGGGCGGATGCGGCACGCGCAAGGACATGAGGGCGAGCATGGTGGCCGCGAGGGCGACAGAACCGGACACCAGCAGCGCGGGATTGGTCAAATTCACCAAGCTGCCTTGTGCGCCTCCGGCAATGGTCTGCACGCAGATCCAACCCAGCACGCCGCCCAGCGCATGGCCGAGCAAAATCGACTTCGGTTGTGCGCCCAACGACGCGGGAGCCAGCAGCACCACCGCCGCACTTGCGCCGATGGCGGGGAACAACAAAGGTGCCTGCAGCCAGAGCGACAGCGCTCCCAAGACCAGCATCGCCAGCAACGCGAAACCGATGGCCGCCGCCGTGCTGGCGTTCACGGCAGGAACAACTTGCGATTGGAGAGCTTGCGCGGCAAGTACTCTTCGATCACGAAGTTGAGTCCCCACTTGGCGAGGGCCTGCTGTTCTGCGCGCACGCCCATCGAAAGCATTTGCTCCAAGGCCTTGACCCACGGCTTGTGCGCGACGAAGAACGGGTCATTCTTCAACGCATCCTTGGCGCGCTTGATGTCAACGTCCTGCAACGGGTGCGTGGCATCCTGCAGCTTGAAGTCGATGATGTCCTGCGGCGTGACGCCCAAGTACTGCGCTTGCGGCACGCAGAAGAAGCGGTTGATGTGCGCCGCGTTGCCTGAGCCGACCTTCAGCGTGCGGTAGATGTTGGCGATACCGTACGGATCGCAGTCCACGAACGCATATACGGGCAGCTTCTTCTCATCGGCCAAGCGCCGCACGAAGCGTCGCGTGGCGCGCGTAGGCACACCAGCCGTCTCGACCAGAATGCACTTCGCTGTCTTCCAGAACTTGTGGTTGTTCAAGCGCTGGAACATGCCGCCCGTTTCGATGGCGAGCACGAAGGTCGCATCGGTTTCGAACTTCAAGTGCTCGACAGAGTGCGGGATGGTGTACGAGCCCGAACCGAAGGCCGTGCAATCGATGCGGATCTCTTGCGCCGTTTCAGGATCGCGGTCGATCACCACCAAGTTGCCCGCGATGGAACCACCGTGTTCCTCAGGGAAGAAGCGCAGTTGCTCGCGCGACAGCCCGTCCAAGGACGCCAATGCTTCGATGTCGTCGAGCACCGTGTCGGACTCGGGCTGGTCGTTGAACTTGCACTCGCCCCAGTTCTTCGAGACGTAGTACGCTTCCCGCTTCGTGGCGAAGTCGTCGTTCTCGACCATCTCTTTGCTGATCGCCATCAAGCGCAGGGTCTGTGCAAAACTCTTGACAGTGTTCACCGACAAGGCGCGCGCCTTGCGCCCGCGCCCCAACTCGAAGTAGCCGATCTTGGCGTCGTACTTGACGTTCGACAGCGAGCGCGTCGGGAAGCGCAGCTCCGGCAGCGTGCGTGCATCAATCTTGTTGCGCACCAACCCCGCGGTGCCTTCGATCAGCTTCAGCGTCTTCTTGTCGAGCTCATCGAGCTTGCGCGGCGCCTTCTTGATCTTCGGAGCGGGGACGGGATCCGGCTTCTTCTTCTTATCGGCCATGGTGAGGCGCACACCTTGCCACTCTTCGCGCCCGCGCTCAATGCTCGGGGCATCAAGGCTCTGGCATAGGGGCCGCGGTAATGCGAGCGGGGCCGCACCTCCGCGTAGGAAGTGCGACCCCGCTCCAAACTCAGCCCGTGACGATCAGGGCGTCCAAACGATCTCGAGACCGTTCGTCAGGTTGAACACGCTCGGCGTGCAGAACGCGACGGCGTTGCGGTACCACACCTGGTAGGTGCGCGTGCCGCCACCAGCCGGCAGCTGACCGCGCACGGACACCGGAATGTCCGCCGTGGCGTTGCCGTAAGCCGATGCGCCAGCCGAGTTGGTCTTCGTGCCGAGGCGCACGATCGTGCCACCGGCGCAACGCAGACCGTCACCGAACACGACACCGAGACCACCCGACAAGCGCGTGGTGCCCTGGAAGTACAAGCAGGTGCCCGTCGGGCTCATGCCGGTACCACGCAAGGTCAGCGAGTCGGCGGTCATGCTGGCGTTGCCTTGGGCTTCCAGCTTGGCGCCGTTCACGTTGACCGAGTTGGCGCAACCGCTGCCCGTTGCACCGACGTTACCGCACGGGCAAGCCGTGGCAGTGCCATCGCCGAAGCAGTAGGCCGTACCCACCGCACCGTTGCAGTCCGCACGGAGCATCCACACGCCGGGGAAGCCGATCGAGTCCATGTCGGCCAGCGCCACCGGGTTGGCCAGCAGGTTGACGATGTCAGCCGGACCGGCGGCGTTGCCCGCGATCCAAGCACGACCGTTCGACGAAGCCGGGCAGCCGGTTTGGTCGAGAGCGGCCGGGAAGCTACCCGCCGGGTGAGTAATCGAGATGCCCACGAAGAACACGCCCGACACCGTCACTGGCGTGGTGAAGGTGAAGACATCGAAGATGTCCGCCGACTGGTTGATGACCACACCCGCGGTTTGCGCCACGAGGATGGCGTCGCTCGGGTTGCTGTCGTCCGTCGGGTCGTCCCACACGCAGGCCGTGACCGGCGTACCGATCAAAGCCGTGCTCGGGAAGAGCGGCGTGTCAAATGCAGCTGACACAGAGTTGAGAGTGGTCGAACCACCAGCCGAGCCGAAGCGCTGCAGCCACACAATGCCGCCACCCGCACCGAGGCCCAGCGAGTTCTCCGAGCTGCCATCATCATGCTGGCAACCCGTCGGGGCCACGACCGGGATGAAGCTCAGCGTGCCCGGACCACCACCGGCGCCGGGATAGGCACCGATTTGGATGGTGTAGGTCTGACCCGCCGTAGCCGGGAAGCACAACTGCGACTGCAGGGCGCAGGCGTCGTCGTTGCACGCCAGAGCGGCGCCCGTCGGGCAACCCGCACCTTGGTACACGGCGAGCTTGGTGTCCGTCGCCGAGCCGCACAAGCTCACTTGGTACTGGTCTGAGGTCGGAGCCGTCCAGGTGTACCAGGTGTCGTTGTCGATCACGGTGCTGCCGAAGAACAAGCAGGCGCCGTTGTCTTGACCTTCGCAGCCGGTCGTGGCGAACGAAGTGTCGAACGCGTGCGGGCCGTTGCCGACGAGGGTCGTCGGCGTCGCGCAACCATCGTTACCGGTGGCGCCAGCGGCCGAACGCATCTCGAAGGCGCCGGCTGTGCCAGCAGCGCCGCCGAGCGGGTAGAGGCCGATTTGCAGCGTGTAGACCTGACCGCCCACGGCGTCGAAGCACACTTCGGACGTCAAGGCGCACTTGTCGTCGTTGCAGGCGATGGCCGGCGTGGTCGGGCAGCCGTTACCGGAGTAGACCGCGATCTTGGAATCGTTGGCCGCGCCGGTGCAGAGCGAGAAGACCACCTTGCCGGTCGACGGGGCCGTCCAGGTGTACCAGACGTCCGAAGCGACGGCCGAAGAGCCGAAGAACAAGCACGCGGCTTCGTTCTGGCCTTCCGTGCCGGTCGAGGCCGCGACGTTGTCGAAGGGGAACGAGCCGAAGCCGCTCACCGCGATGGCTGCGTTGCAGCCGTCGTTCACCGCCGGTGCGCTGACGTTGACGGACAGCGCGCCCGGACCGGAGGAGATGCCGTTGTAGGAACCCACTTCGAAGAAGAAGTTCTGACCGGCGGTGACCGAGAAGGTCAGCTGCGACTGCAGACCGCACGAGTCGTCATTACACGCCACTTGCGTGGTCGGGCAAGCACCCGTGGCGATGCCCGTGCCATCCCACACGGCCAAGGCCGTGTCGTTGGCCGCGGTGCCGCAGAGCGACAAGGTGGCAATGCCCGTGGACGGAGCCGTCCAGCGGTACCACAAGTCGGAGCCGATCGCGCCGCAAGATCCCGTGGGGAAGCCGGTGGTCGCACCGGAGTTGTCGTAGTTGAAGGGGCCGGGGCCCGTCAGTGCGATGGCCGCGCTGCAGTCGTCATTGCCCGTGGGCACGGTGACGCTGATGTCGATGGCGCCGATGTAGCCGGCGCCGCCGTTGAACGAGCCAACTTGGATGAAGTACGACTGACCGGCCGTCACGGTGTAGCTCACGCGCGACTGGAGGCCGCAGGAGTCGTCATTGCACGCCAATTGGACCGACGGGCAGGTGCCTGCCGGCACGCCCGCGCCATTCCAGAGCGCCAAGACCGAGTCGTTGCCGACGAGGCCGCAGGTCTGAATGGTCGCCACGCCACTGGTGGTCGCGGTCCAGTGGAACCACACATCGGTGCCCATCAAACCGCACGATGCGGTCGGAGCACCTGTGGTCGCCACGGTCGTGTCAACCGAGAACTGACCGACACCCGAGATGGCGTTGGCTGTCTGGGCCGTCGAGCAATCGTCGCTACCGCCCACCAATGCCGCGGTCAGCGGGATGGGGCGCACAGACTGCGAGGTCTGGGTGGACTTTTGGAGGACGGGCTTGACGTTTTTAGGCGTCGGGCCCTTGTTGGATGTGCCTTGCGAGGTCGTGAACTGTGCTTGGCCGATGCCGGAGAGGGCGATCGCCACACAGCCGACTGCGAGCAGAGAGATGCGCATGAAGAGGTCTCGCGAGAGAGTTGGGGGATGAGCTCCGTCCGCGCGGGAGAGGAGCACTAGAACGCAGCAGTTGCTTCCGGAGATGGAAGCACTTGCTCCCTTAAAGGTAAGGCAGAGGTTTCCGGATGGGGCAAGTGGATGGAAAAAAATCGCGGAATTCCCGTCCGGTGGGCCCAGATCGGCACTTAACATGTCCGGCTTTTTTTGCGGGAGAGTCCTTGCAACGGCTCTGCAAATGCCGCAGGGCCCCCTAAAACGAAGCAAGCCACGAAGCGCGCGGCTTCGTGGCTTGCCAGAGAGTCAGGTGGGTTCAGATCACGGGTTCCAGGTGATCGTGTACCCGTTGGTCAAGTTGAAGGTAGCCGCCGTGCAGAAGGCCGCCGCGTTGCGATACCACACTTGGTAGTTCCGCACGCCGGGCAGCGTGACTTGACCACGGACGGAGACCGCAAGGTCACCAGCCGCGGGGTATTGCGAAGAGCCTGCAGCGTTCAGCTTGGTGCCCAAACGCACGACCGTACCGCCCACGCAGCGCAAGCCGTCACCGAAGGGTGACGCGATTTGCGTGCTGCCTTGGAAGTACAAGGCGTTGCTGTTCGGCATGCCGCTGCCAGCCAGCACCACCGAGTCAGCCGCCAGCGACGCCGTACCCGTGGCCGTCAGGTTGGCACCTGCCACGTTGATCGAGCTGGCGCAACCGTTGCCCGCAGCGCCGACGTTGCCGCAGGGGCAAGCCGTGCTGGAACCATCGCCCGAGCAGTAGGGCGCGCCAGGAGCGATCGGGCATGAGGTCGTGATCGAGAAGGTGCCCGAGCCCGGAATCTCACCCGGCCAGCTGCCGATTTGGATCAAGTAGGTTTGGCCCGTCGTGGCACCGAAGGTCACTTGCGAAGGACCACCAGCCAAGCAGAAGTCATCGTTGCACACGATCGAAGTCTGCGCTGTCGGGCAACCCGCGCCCGCATACACCGCGAGCTTGGTGTCATTGCCCGTTTGGTTGCACAGGGTGACCGTGACGGTGCCGGTGCAATTGCTGGTCCAGCGGTACCACAGGTCGTAAGTGATCATCTCAGCGGCGCAGTTGAGTTCGTCTTGACCGACAAAGCCCGTGGTCGCGTTGAGTTGGTCCCAAGCGTACGGACCGGCGCCGGTGACAACCGCAGGCGTAGCGCATTCATCGGCGGCCGCCGGTGTGAACGGGTCGATCGTGAACTGACCAGGTGCACCAGCTTGGCCGGGATAGCTGCCGAGCTGCACCGTGTAGACCTGACCGGCGGTGGCGAAGAAAGGCGCCTTGGCCGGACCGCCGACTGCGCCGCACATGTCGTCGTCACAGCCTAGCGGTTCGGTGGTCGGGCAACCCGCACCGGCGTAGACAGCCATCTTCATGTCGTGCAAGCCACCGACACAACCATTGACCGCAAACCAGCCCGTGCTAGGCGCGGTCCACTGGTACCACAAGTCAAAGTCGATCACGCTGGTGTTGAAGATGAAGCAGCGCGAGTTGTTCTGGCCCTGTGCGCTGCGCGTGGCGGTGCTCGTGTCGTAGAGGAACGGGCCCGCACCCGTGATGGCCAACGCCGAGGCGCATTCGTCGTTCGGCAAGGCCGAGCTCACGCTGCAGGTGAAGGTCCCTGTGCCACCACCCGCGGCAGGATAGGTACCGATTTGAATCAAGTAATCTTGACCGGCAACCACAGTGGCTTGCGCGGTCGATTGGAAGCCGGGGCAGGCATCGTCATTGCAACCGATGGCCGAGCCGGCAGTCGGGCAGGTCGTTGCTTGGTAAATGGCGATCTTGGTGTCGACGGCGCTGAGTCCGCAGGTATTCACGGACAAAATGCCGGAGGATGTTGCGGTCCACTTGAACCACACATCTTGGTCGACGGTGGTGAAACCGAAGAAGGTGCACAAACCTTCGGCTTGGCCTTCCAAGCCTGTGGTGGCCACGGTGTTGTCGAACAGGAAGGGGCCGCCGCCCACGATGACATCCGGCGTGACGCACGAGTCCGCTCCGCCGACCAAAGCCGAGGTCAACGCCATGGCGCGCGGTTGCGTCGGCGGCGGCTTGGGAGCTGAGTACTTCGTGCCTGCGCCTTGATCGGCAAAGGCCGCTGTGGCGAGGGTCGAGAGTGCGAGTAGCGGTAGTGTCCAGCGTGCAGTCATGTGGATTAGCTCCTAAAGGTGAGAGGTGTCCAGGAGAGAGGGCCTGAACATTGCCTTAGCATAGAGATGTCTTGCGAGCTGTGGGGGGCCTTGTCTGGTTTCCTTGACGCGCGTCGCGAGCCTTTGTGGAAAAGAATTCCGGCCGGTTGCTCCCCTAAAGGGCGGCAACCGGCCGGACTAGCAATACTTACCTGTGGTCAGGCCGTTCCAGCGATCAGGGCGCCCAGGTCACCGAGTAACCGTTGGTCAGGTTGAAGGTGCTGGCCGAGCAGAACACCGCGGCGTTGCGGTACCAAGCCTGGTAATTGCGCACGCCCG
>CAIKQM010000302.1 GCA_903829565.1 uncultured Planctomycetota bacterium | reverse complement strand
CTATCCATATACCGAAACTGGCGTGAAGCTAGGAGACGAACAATTTGCCCGTGACTTTAACTGGGATGAGCGAAAGATCTTTGCCTTAATCGGTATGGGTGTTGAGCCCCGGGCCGGGCACCAGGCGTGGCAGGCGCCGGCGCCGTATCGCCCGGACCGTTGTAGTTAGGCGCCGGGCGCTGGCTGGTCGACTGGCCGGTGGCTACACCGTTTCCACAGTAAGGTGCTTGCAGCAAAAGAGTTTGAGCGTAGGCGAGCAGCATGATTGGCCTTTCTGTGGCTAGATCCGGTCGGCCGACCGACCCGTGGGCTAGACGCAGAGGCTGTCAATTCGCGTGCCACCCGTCTAGAGACCGCTGGCGGGCCCCTTCCGCCGCTTGCCGCTACGGAGCCGTAACTCCGCCGATGCCCGGCTGCCGCCGAGTGATCCGCGCAGGGTACACTCGCGCCATGACCTCGCTCCACCTAGCCCCGCACGGGATCAATCTCGTGATCGAGACGCGCAGCGGTCGTGTGATCGCCGGGCGCTTTGACGCCGTCCATGGCTTGGAGGCTCTGCTGCACGACGCGGATGTCTACGACCCGCCCGCAGGGGCCGATCCGGAAGCGTGGGTGCGCGAAACCGCCACCTACGGGGTGGATGTAAAACATCGCGATTACAAAGTCGACCTCGCCTCGGTTGTGCGCTGGCGCAAGCTGGGCGATATCGAGAAGCTCCCCCTCTGACTGTGAGTGCACATCCGAAGACTGCTGAACCCCTGTTCGCGGCGGCTTGGTCAACCAAGGCGTCGTGGGAGACGGCTTGGCGCGAAGCCTCCGCCGCCCTGCGCGAAGGACTGAGCGGCCGGTCGCCTGACCTCGTGGTGGCCTTCGTCTCGCACGCCGTGGCCGGACCGCGCGAAGAGATTGGCCAGCGCTTGTCATCAGAGCTGCACGCCAAAGCGGTGCTGGCTTGCGGCGCGCGCGGCGTCTTGGGCGGCGAGCGCGAGGTGGAGGCCGGACCGGCCTTGTCCTTGTGGGCGGCCTGCCTGCCCGACACGGACGTACGCCCCTTCGAGGTCCGCCTTGGCGGCGAAGAAGGTCCCGCCGGCGCAGCCTTCGAAGGCTTGCCCGAGGTGCGCGATGCGTCGCGTGCGGGGATCCTTGTGCTGGCGGACCCCTACTCGTTCCCGGTGGTCGACTGGATAGAGGCCCTGCACGACAAGTTGCCGGACACGCCGGTGTTGGGCGGCCTCGCGGTGCCGGAAGACGGCAGCGAACGCGCATTGTTGTGCACAGCGAACGGTGTCAGCAATGCAGGCGCCATCGGTGTGGTGGTCGAAGGCGCGGTGGCCTTGAGCGCCGCCGTCAGCCAAGGCTGCAAGCCGGTGGGCAAGCCGTGGGTGGTGACGGGCTGCGAGGACAACCTTGTGCTCAAGCTGTCAGGACGGCCGGCGATGGAAGTGCTGATGGAGACGCTGGCACAGCTGCCTCCAGAAGAGCGCGAAGCGTTGCAGCGTGGCCCGTTCCTCGGCCTGGCGGTGGATGCGCGCAAGAGCGTCTTCGGCCGCGGTGACTTCTTGGCGCGTGGCTTGATTGGCATCG
>CAIKQM010000301.1 GCA_903829565.1 uncultured Planctomycetota bacterium | reverse complement strand
GCCAGGCCGCGATGATGGGCTTGTACGACATGACGAGCTTCTATGGCGCGACGGAAGAGCTGTGGTTCCCCGAGCATGACTTGGGTGGCGCGCCGTGGGAGAGCGAGGACTACCGCACGTGGTCGCCCAGCAGTTATGTCACGACTTTCAGCACCCCCGCGTTGGTGATCGGCGGCGAGCTCGATTACCGCGTGCCCTACACGCAGTCGCTGCAGTACTTCACCGCGTTGCAGAAGATGGGTGTGCCCTCGCGGTTGGTGATGTTGCCGAACGCAGGGCACTGGCCGGCGTGGCATGAGATGGCGTTCTACTATGCGGCGCACCTCGAGTGGTTCGAGCAGTGGCTCGGTGGTGGCGGCGCACCGTGGGAGTTGCTGGATCACATGCGGAATCGCGCGTGGTAAGCGAGGCGACACCGCTGGAGTGGCTGACGCTAGCCTTCACGGCCGACAGCGAAGTGCCGTTGGAGGTGGCGTTGGTGCGCTTGGCGGCAGCGCTGGCGCTCGGCTGTGGCGTGGCCTTGGTCTGTCGCCTTGGCAAGGGCGGGGGACTGTCATCCCAGCAACGCGGGTTGCTGGCGACATTGGTCTTGTTGACGGTGCTTCTGGCGCTGACGACGATCGTGATCGGCAGCAATGTCGCGCGCGCGTTCAGCATCGTGGGTGCCTTGTCGATCGTGCGGTTCCGTACGGTGGTGTCCGATACGCGTGACACGGCGTTCGTGATCTGCGCGGTGGCGATCGGCATGGCCGCGGGTGCGGGCTACTTCGTCCTGCCCTTGGCTTCGTTGCCGGTGGTGGCCGGCGCGGCGTGGGTGTTCCGCCCGCGCGAGGCCGCGGCGCTCTTGGCCGGCGCTACGCACCGCCTGTCGGTGCACAGCCTCCAAGAGGGGAACGGCACAACCGCTGCAAGCGTGGAAGCCGTGCACGCGTTGCTCGCCCGCTACCACGCCAGCGGCATCTTGGCCGAGGTCGCCACCACGCGCGGCTCAACCCCGGGCTCGACCAATCTGGAGCGTTGCTTCGAGGTGCGCTTGCACGACGACAGCGCCTCACAAGCTCTGGTGCTCGAGCTGCAACAACTGCCCGGCGTCAGCGCCGTCGAGCTCCGTCAAGCATAATTGACGAGGGACGCGCTACTTGCCCACGGCGTGTTCAGGTCTCAGAAGGTGAACGACAGCTGCGCCACCGCGCCCAGGCTGTTGTCGTCGATGTACATGCCGGCCACTTCGATGTGGAAGGTGTCGAAGATCCCGAGTCCCAGACCGGCCGTGATGGCGTCGTCGAGGTAGTCCTTGAGGTCGGTCTGATAGCCGGCGCGCAGCTGGACCCACTTGGCAAGGTCGAACTCGGCGCCGATGCCCCACATCTGCACATCGTCCTCAGGGCCGAGGCTGCCGCTGGCGGGTTCCTTAATGCGCTCTTGGGCCAGCAAGTCGAGATCGCTGGCGACGGTGAACCAGCCGTATGTCCACGAGGCACCGACCGTTACTGACGGACCGATCTCGTAGATGAAGTCTCGCCCGAGCGTAATCTTGGACTCATAGTCCGATGCGATCAGGTCACGCGCCATCAAGCCGAAGGCTAGGCCGTTGTTCATCCCCAGCAAGACACCTGTATCCAGGTTGAATGCGCCTGCATCATTCACGAACTCGTCGGCATCGAAGTCATCATTGTCGTAGCTTTCGAGGCTGATCCCGTAGTTGATCGTGTCGATGCGTTGGTACTTCGGGGTTACGCCCACCGAAAGGGACATGCCGCCGACTTCGTACTGCGTGGCAAGTGATACGCCCGCTTCTGTCTTGAGCACTCCGAGAGCTACACCTTCAGACAACAGAGTGGGTAAGCCACCGCCGCTCAGCGCGTCTTCGATCGCCGTCGCATCGGCAAAGTCGATGTCCGCAAACGATGTCGCATCGCCGTAGGACTTTACATGCAAGGCCCACGCGAGCTTGTCCGAAGGCATGGACACGGCAAAG
>CAIKQM010000300.1 GCA_903829565.1 uncultured Planctomycetota bacterium | reverse complement strand
CGCCGCTCGGGAGCAGGCCATTCGTCGCCGGAGCTGGCTGTGCGTAGATGCGGCTCCATTGCGCTGCGGTGACCTCATACTTCGACAGGAAGTAGGGGTGCAGGTTGACTGTGGGTGTGTGCTCGGCTTGCAGCTTGTAGTCGGCTCCCGTTTCGTCCTCGAAGGGCACGCGACCTCCGGGCAGCAGTACAAACACGAGTCCGGACTCGGGTGTGAGCAGGAGTTCACCTTTCTCACCGCGCACGGGCGCGCTGCCGGTTTGCACATGCACGAACTCATGCAGCCCCGTGGCCGGATTCTCGCCCAGCGGCAGCAAGCCCAGTTGCGGACCAAGCCGGCCGTTCGGCCACACTTGGTCGCGGTAGCGCGGATTGGCTTCGATGGCGGCCAAGGCCGTGCTCCAGGCTGCTTGTGCCGCCGGAGTGGTGGTCGACTGCTCGGCAGCAGCCAAGTCGCGCTCCAGCAACTCGAGTCGCTCGATCAGCTGCACCAAGTCGGGCTCTTCCAGCGCACCGCGTGCATCGACCGGCGGCTTGGCACCGGCTCGCACACGCGCCAAGCGTTCGCGCGCCGCGGCCAGCCCCGGCAGTTCGGTGACGCTGGCTGACAAGTTCTCTTGACGGCCATTCACCAGCAGCTTGGCGCTCTCGATCCACCATTGGTATGCCGGTTGGGTGAGGGCGGCCGCGGTCTCAAGATTGCGCGACGCGCTGCGGAAGCGTTGGAGGTCATCCGCCAGACCGCGCAGTTTGACCTCATTCTCCAGCTTCAGCGCTCGCAAGGCTTCATCACGCAAGCGCAGCGCCTCGCTGGCATGTTGGTCCGCAAGGCGACGCGACTCGTCGAGTTCCGTGTTGCGTACCTTCAGTTCAGTGTTGGCGTCCGTGGCTTTGCGTGCCAGATGGGTCGCGACAACGGCTCCCACAGCCAAGGACAACACCACGCCACCGACTGCAGCGGACAGGCCGCGGTTGCGCGCGATCCACTTGCGCGCTTCGGCCCAGCTGCCCGTTTCATAGGCGCGCACCACACGACCTTCCAGCCACGCGCGCAGGTCGTTGCTGAGTTCGTGCATGTTGCTGTAACGGGCCGATGGGTCGCGCTGCATGGCCTTGTCAGCGATGGCGATCAGTTCGGCAGGGGCTTGCGGAGCGAGCTTGTGCAGCGACTTGGGCGGCCCGGCACGCACAGCCTCCAACACCTGACGCAATGGCATGCGTGCCCCCGGCTCCAGGTAGGGGACGCGCCCTGAAAGCAACTGGTACAGCATCGCTCCCACGGCATAGACATCGCCTTGCGGTCCTATCGCGTTTGTGTCACCGCGCGCTTGCTCCGGAGCCATGTAGGACGGCGTGCCGACCACATCGCCATGCAGCGTGACCAGCGGCGAGTCAGGATGTTGGTCGCGCAAGTCGTTGCGTTCGGTGCGCACCTCGGTCATGGACTTGGTGCCCGTAGAAGCGCCATACACGCGCGCCAAGCCCCAATCCATCACATAGACCTCGCCGTAGGCACCCACCATGACGTTGGTGGGCTTGAGGTCGCGGTGCACGACTCCCTTGTCGTGGGCGTAAGTCACGGCATCACAGACCTTCAGCAATGCATGCAGCGCGCGCGTGGTGGTCCAGTCGTGCGTTTGCTCCTGTACATACTTGAAGATGGTGTGCAGGTCCTCGCCATTCACCAAGCGCATCGTGAAGTACACGCGACCATCACCGCCCAAGCCCAGTTCGTGCACCGGAACGATGCCCGGGTGCTCCAACTGCGCGGTGATCTGCGCCTCTTCCAGAAAGCGACCCAAGGTGCGGCGATCGACCGCCGGAGTGTCACCTTCTCTTGACGTGTCTTCGCGCCCCAAGATGACCTTCATCGCCAAGGTGCGGCGCAGGTCGTCATCCCGCACACGCACGACAGCCCCCATGCCACCGCGCCCTATCTCGCCGAGCATGGTGTAACGCGGAGCCGCTGCGGAGCGCTGCCTGAGTCGTTGCAGCAGCGCCGATCCGGGCAGGTTGCCCTCCGCCTCTTCTTCGAGTCCCTCCGTTAGCCGCTCGACCGCCAGAGACAAGGAACCACTACCAGCCAGCTGCTGGAACACCGAGTTCCATTGCTTCCACTCGCCATCCAAGCGGCGGAACTCGTTCGCGTGCCGTGGATGCGCGGCGCATAGCGCCTCGAACTCCTGCGGCGTACCGCGCTCGGCGACATGGCGCGCATACAAGGCTTGTGCTTCGGCAACTATGGGGGACTCGTCAGTCATGCGGGCATGCTACCGCAAGGCGCCCCCAAGGGG
>CAIKQM010000299.1 GCA_903829565.1 uncultured Planctomycetota bacterium | reverse complement strand
GCTGTGCGCTTCCAATTGCCGCTGCGCCGCGGCGTTCTGGCAGGCCAAGCGCACCCACAACTCTCCTTCGCTGCGACGCACATCGGCGCGCACCGCACCCAAGTGTCGGTACTGCAAGTCGAGCACCACACGCCGCGTGGAGTCCTGCGTGTCCACCAGCAACAGACTGGACGATGGGTCTTCTGCATCGTGGTCCGCTGCAGTCGTCCCCCATCGCAACGGCAGCGGCGCGGCCGCGTCCTCGTGCTCGCGCACCACGCGCTGCAACGCCTCGTACTCCAACTCCTCCAGAGCCAACTGCAAGTGCTCGCGCACCTCAGGATCATGGATCGACTCGCTCGCAGCCAGCAGCAGGCTGCGCCTGTCTTCCCTCGCCAACTGTGCAGCCACGCGCAAGAGTCGCTCGCGATGCTCGGGACCTGGCTGCAGCAACGCCTGCAAGGCTCCCGACTCCGCGACGAGCACATGCAGCGGCTCCAACGTCACGCCCGCAGCTCGCAACAACACATCCAGCCCCGCAGCGACTGCTTGAGGCGTGCGTTGCGCTACGAACAACGAAGCCAAAGCAGTGCGCAGTGCTTGCTTGGCTTCGGCGCTCAGCGTGGCGGGCAAGCGACCTCCTTGGAGCAGCGTGTGCAGCACCTCGTCGGCGGCCTCATCCGCCAAGGCCGTGGCAAGTGGCCCGCGTACGCTGCCTTCTTCCGCCGCGAGCAAAAGCACCTCTGGAGTCAACGTGGACGCCTCCACTTGCTGGCGCAACGCCTGAGCCTCGCTGGTAGCCGCGGGCATCCAACGCGCAAGCAAACGCTGCACCTCGTCAGCGTCGGCTGCATCCAGGTGCGGCAACAGACTTTGCAACTGCGCGGCTAGCTCGGTGACCGCTGCGCCAGTACCGGTCGCGCCGGCACGCGTGGCCAAGAGCGAGCGCAGCAACCCGCGCCACGGAGCATCGCCCTCGCGGCTGCGTTGGATCACGCGCAAGACCGTGACGCCGGCTTGCTCGCCTTCGGTACCCAAGGTGAGGTGATCCCCCACCTCTAGCTCCACGGAGGAAGTGGCAGCTACCTTGCGCCCGGCCAGACCGAGCACCACCGTGCCGCCATCCAAGCGTTGCACGACCTCTGCCGCGACCAGTCGCGCGCGCGACAGTACGCTCGTCAAATCGCCGATCGACGCGCTGGATGCACGCAGAGGCGGTACGGAGGCAGAGACAGGATCCACTCCGCTGTTGTCGGCGGAAACGGAGTCCACTTGCGTGCGAACACGCGTAGCTCGAGTGGAAAAATCTACCTAGCGCTTGGTCAGCGACTGCGCTGCAGCACGATCAGTTCGGCTACGCGAGCGGCCGCCACCGTGTGTCCGCGCGCTTGGCTCGCGGCCACCACACCGTCTTGCAGCGGTACGGCCAACGGCAAAGCCTCGAGCGCACCGTTCGGATGCACCACGCCTGCAAGCACACCCGCGCGAATGAAGCTGGTAGCCGAGAAGGCCACGCGCACATCGCCAACGAAGACGGCGCGCACACGACCGGACGGCAGTGCTTCCAAGCGCACGGTCGTGCTGCCCCGGATCGACACCAACGAGGCCATGATGTCGCTCAAGCGACCTTCCAATGCGAGGCTCGGACCATCGAGGCGCGCATGGCGCACAAAGTCAATGCGCGTGCCAATGATGGGCAGGGTGCCGACCGTCTCATCTCCGCCACCAGCGGAGAAACCGCCG
>CAIKQM010000298.1 GCA_903829565.1 uncultured Planctomycetota bacterium | reverse complement strand
TCGCCCGGTTGCAGCAACGCGCACATGCGCGAGGTCGCACCCATCTCGAGCACGATCATCGAGAGCAGACCCTTCTCCGGATCGGTCCACGCACCGGTCAGCGCGATGCCTTCCAAGGCCAGAGTCGTGCCCGCCACCGTGGCTGAGCGCGTCTCAAAGTTCTGCAAGCGGTAGAACTGGCCCGGCTCAAAGTTGCGTGCTTGCGCAGGCGCATGCACCACAACTTCGGTGATGGTCGGCGTCAGACGATGCACAGCCACGACCTTGGCATCGAACTCTGCATGCAGGTGCTGCAGCGTCGACTTCCAAGCGGCATCGCGCTGTGTTTGCGCGGTGGACGAACGATCCAGCGTCGCCAGTTGCCCGGCGAACTGTGCCACAACGGCGTGATAGCCGTCGCGCGCGGAAGCCATGGCCTTGACGACGTTGCCCGCATACGCCGGGTGGTTGTCGCCGTAGACGCTGACCGTGCGGCCGTTCTGCACATGGCTCGTCAAGAACGCTGCGCCCGCGCCATCGCGACCGCGCTCCACTTGAGCGAACGCCGCCCCGTCCACGCGACCGACTTGGAAGTAGCTGCCGCGCTTGTCGAGTGCAAAGGTGCCGGGACGCTCGCGTTCGTAGGTCACATTGGGAGCAGTACCCGCGGCCACCAGCACCGTGCCCGCCTTCATCGGCACCATCTCACCGGATGCGTGCCACTTGCCGTCTGCATCCTTCTTTTGACGCTCAAAGATGATGCCCGACACCGCGCCAAAGCGGTCCAGTTGCACTTCCACGGGCGACATGTTCTCGACGAAGGTGATGCCTTCCTCGAGCGCCTTGGCCACTTCTTCGTGGTTGAGGCGATAAGCCGGCGCGTCTTCCATGCCCTTGCGGTACACGAGGCGCACACCGCCCCACTTGCGCACCAACGGCTGGAAATCCGGCGTTTCGCCCTTGGCTTCCGCGCGGCGGCGCTCGGCCAGCACCTCGCGGCCGTGTGTCAAAAATTCTGTCAGGTGCAGCCGCTCTTCCTCGGAGAAGAAGCGCTCGACATTGTCTTTGCCAAAGCGCGCAGCCAGCGTGTCGTAACGCTCGACCATCTTCTCGACTTGCAGCGGGTAATACGCCAGCGATTCCGTGGCGGTGTCGATGCCCGTCAAGCCGCCACCGATCACGACCACCGGCAAGCGCAACTGCAAGCAGGCCATCGAGGTCTTCTTGAACGCGCCCGTCAACTGCAAGGCCATGAGGAAGTCCGAGGCCTTGCGGATGCCGCGCGCCAAGTTGTTCTTCATCTCGACGATGGTCGGCTTGCCCGCGCCCGAAGCGATGGCGACATGGTGGAAGCCCAACTTCCAAGCCGCATCCAAGTCGAACGTGCCACCAAAGCGCACGCCGCCGAACAGCTCGAAGTTCGCGCGCCGCAGCAGCGACAGATACGGCAACGACAAGAAGTTCTTGTCCCAACGCACCGTGATGCCGTACTCGGACACGCCGCCGAAGCCCAGCAACACGCGCTCGTCCAGCTCGCTCTTCAACTTGGCGTAGTGCTCGACCGGGATCGGCGGCACAACCGCATCGACCGGTTGCAAGCGCCCGGCGATGGAGTGCTCGAGCGGCTCGACCTTCAAGCCATCGATGCCGACGACGCCGAAGCCTTCATTGGCAAGGTAGTGCGACAAGGTGTAGCCCGCGGGGCCCATGCCCACCACGCACACATTGATGCCGTTGTACGGCAGCGCATACGGACGGAGTTCGCGCAGCGGATTCCAACGCGTCAGGAACAGATAGATCTCCGGTCCGAACGGCAGATCCAGCGTGTCGGTCAAGACCTTGGTCTCGATCAACGGGATGTTGACCGGCTCCTGCTTCTGGTAGATGCAGGCCTTCATGCAGTCGTTGCAGATGCGATGGCCGGTGCCGGGGCACATCGGGTTATGCACCGTCACCAACGCGAGCGCGCCGAGCGGATCGCCTTCGGCGTAGAGCATGTGCATCTCGCTGATGTGCTCATCCAGCGGGCAGCCGTTGAGGTCGATACCCAGCGGATTCTTGGCGATTTTGCCGGTCTTCTTGTCGTACAGACCCTTGGAGCACGAGTCTTTCTCGCGCTCGTGGCAGAACACGCACTGATCGACTTCAGCCAGCACGGACTTGTCGGTGCCGCGCAGGTCCGTCAGCTTGAAGCCATCGCGCAAACGCTTGTGCTCCGGCAGACCTTCGATGGCCTCGGGCAGATCGGCATGCGGGCGGATGTGGTGCACAAGGCCGTGCTCCCAGTCGAGGTCCTTCATCTCGCGGAACATGCGCCATCCGGCGCACGCGTCCGCTTCCTTCAAGAGCTTCAAGTGCAAGGCCAAGAGCTCGAGCGCCGCACCGGCCGTGGTGCCCGCCACCGGCGCGTCCGCAGCCAGCGACAACAGCGGCCACACCTTGCCGGCGAAGACTTCTTCGGCATCTGTATCGACACCCGGCGTGCCCGGCAAACGTGCGAGCAATGCAGTCGCTTGCGCCTGCACGGTCTCCCCGGTTTGGCCCTCGGCCAAGGCCGCGCGGCGCATCTGCTTCTTCACGAAGCCGTTGCGCACCTTGTAGACGACTTGGCGATCCAACAAGGTCTGGCGACGCTTGCCGGCGTAGTCATCCAGACGGAACAGCTTGGCGATGAAGGCCGACACATGGCGGCTGACACGCACCATGATCTCGCTCTGCGCCGGGCCACTCAGACGCTCCTTGTGATCCACATGCGCGATCCAACGCGCGTGCAGCTCACTGTCGGCAGCACGCAAGTCCGTCAAGAAGTGCGCGTGCAGCTCCGCCAAGCGCTGGGGGCGGTGCAGATCGAGGAAGGTGTAGCCGTCAAGGCCGAGACGAAGCTCGGAGGAGGGGGCGAGCGTAGTGTCCATCGCGTGCGTGCCTTGCGCCACGCGAGACCGTCGCGCAGCGCAAGGGACGCAGCATTCTAGCGGCCCCTCAGCGCGGGCGCAGCAGCCGAGCAGCCGATTCGACCAAAGCCATCAGCGGCGCCTCGTTCAGGTTCTTGAGCGGATCGTTCTGAATCGCCGCAATGCAGCTCCAGCCCCCCTGTTCGTCACGCAGAAGGAAGGCTAGGGCCAGCACACCTGGCTCGGAACCACCCTTGTAGCCGCACCATGCAAAGCGTGCAGCCACTTGGGGTAAACCGGGATTGACAGCCAAGACTTCACGCAACGCTGCGGCCGGTCCTGAATCCGTGGCTTGCCGCAACCATGCCAGCGTGCGGACCAGATCCTGCGCCGACGCGAACCACTCGACACCTTCGATGCGCGTGGGCTTAGACAGGCGCGCCAGGTCGTAGTCGCGCCACGACAGCGGAGCTGCACTCCACGCCTCC
>CAIKQM010000297.1 GCA_903829565.1 uncultured Planctomycetota bacterium | reverse complement strand
GCGGTGGAAGTGCTGGCGCAGCATGGTGTGACGACGCTGGCCGTGTTGGCCGCATGTGATGCAGTGCACATCGGCACAGCCAGCGGCCTTGGCTACACACGCGTGCATCGTTGGCGTGCCTTGGCGCAGCGAGCGATGGCGGCTGCGCCGCGTCTGTCGCTGGCCGAACCGCGGGCTGAGGCACGCGGCGCATGGGCGGCACCCAGCAACTCTGCAAGCACATCTGCAGAGGTCGTGCCGTTGTCACGCGACTATGTCATGCAGCCTGCTCCGCGCCAGGCACTGCCTCAGCCGCCCGAAGCACCGAGCAACGAAGAGTCGGCTGCTGGTCCGTTCGCGTAAGGCGCGCTGCGCGCTTAGAGCTTGGCTACACGTGCCAAGATGTCCAAGAAGTCGGGTGCGCTCTTGAAGCCGATGCTCTGACTGGCAACAGAACCGTCTGCACGCACGAAGAGAATCGTGGGATAGGCTTGCACGCCGTAGCGTGCTGCCAAGGGCGCGCCGTCTTTGCTCTCTGCATCGACAGAGACGCACAGGATCGACTTCGACGACGTCACAACCTCCACATCGGTGAAGGTCTCTTTCATCATGCGCTTGCACGGGCCGCACCAGCTGGTCCAGAAGTCGACCATCACCAAACGCTTGCTGGCCTTGGCTTCGGCGAGCACTGCATCCCACTCCGCAGGTTGGCGCCACGCCATGCCCTTGGATTGAGCGCTGTGATCAGGCGCGCTGGTCTTGGCTTGGTTCGGGCTTGCAGCCACGGGGGGCGCAGACTCCGCGCTGCAACCGAGCAGCAACCCCGTCAGCAGGGCTGAGGCGCACACATGAGCGAGCGGAAGGGCGGCATTCATGCCGTAATTCTGGCATGTCCGGGTTCGGACGGCGAGGGGTGCCGTTACTCTGTGTGCTTGAAGGCCTCCCTTCATGAACACCACACAGTCATGAACGCCAGCACCGCGCGCCGTAGCACTCTCATCCCTGCAGCAGCCGATCGTCCGGGGGATGATCCGATCTTCCAGTTGAACGGCGAGGCGACGCGCAGAGCGCAGTCTGGCGAGTCCATCGTGAACGCCACCTTGGGCGCCTTGATGGAGGACGATGGCACGCTGGCGATCCTGCCGACTGTGGTGGAGGCGTTGCGCCAAGTGCCCGCCAAACGCGCGGCTGCCTATGCGCCCATCAGCGGTGATGCGCCGTACTTGGCAGCGGTGATTGAGGATGTGTACGGAGGCACGCCGCTGGCCGCCCAGTGCGTGGCCGCCGCCACGCCCGGCGGCACTGGGGCGCTGCACCATGCGATCGCGCTGTTCTTGGAGCCCGGTCAAGATCTTTTGACAACGGACTTCCACTGGGGTCCGTATGACACACTGGCTTCGCAGGCGCGGCGCGGGGTGCGCACCGTGCGGATGTTCGACGCGCGCGGCGGCTTTGACCTCGCAGCATACGAGGCCGGCTTGTCGCGTTGCCTGGCTGACCAAGGTCGCGCCTTGGTGTTCTTGAACACACCGTGCCACAACCCGACGGGCTATTCGTTGGATGAGCGCGAGTGGCGCGAAGTGGCGCGCATCACGCGTGCGGCGGGAGCGCAGGCACCGGTCGCCTTCTTGGTCGACATGGCGTACGCGCGCTTTGGCACGCCCGAGCTGCAGCGTTGGCAGCACCATGTGGAGCCGATCGTCGAAACCTGCACCGTGCTGACCGCTTGGACCGCCAGCAAGTCGTTGGCGCAGTACGGCTCGCGCATCGGTGCGTTGCTGGCTGCCAGCTCGGATCCGGCCGAGCGCGAACGCATCAAGAACGCTTTGGCGTATGCGTGTCGCGGTACTTGGTCCAACTGCAATCACCTCGGCATCTTGGCGGCGATTGAGCTGCTGACCAAGCCTGAGCTGCGCGCGGCGGTAGAGACGGAGCGCCAGCGTTTGGTGGCGTTGTTGGACGAGCGTGTGGCCGTGTTCAATCGCGCCGCGCGCGCAGCCGGCTTGCGCTATCCGCGCTATGAAGGCGGCTTCTTTGTGTCGGTCTTCGCGCCCGATGCGGAGCGCGTGGCTGCTGCGATGCGTGCAGATGGCGTGTATGTCGTGCCGATGGAGGGAGCTGTGCGCGTGGCGCTGTGCTCGACTCCTGCGGCTGCGGTGCCACGTTTGGTGGCGAGTCTTGCCAAAGCCTTGGGGTCTCAAGCATGAGCCGTCATTCCTTCGAGCTCGAACATGGTTATGGTCCGCGCGTGCATGTGCTCGACAACGTGTACTTGTTGAGCGCACTGGCGCGCATCGGTTCGCCCGACATCGCGCACCGCGACCTGATGGCCTTGTTGCGCAGCGTGTACCACTCGCTGTTGGTGGTGTCGTGCGGACACGAGTTGCCGCGTGTAGATGCACAGGTACCCACACGCATGGCGGCTACGCATGGTGCTGCGGGCGTGTGGAAGGGTGAAGTGTTCGATCCTGCTACGCCGATCGTGGTCGTCGACATCGTGCGCGCAGGCATTGTGCCGTCGCAGGTGTGTTTCGAACTTTTGACAGCCTTGTTGCCCGAGCGCAATGTGCGCCTTGATCACCTGAACATGTCGCGCGTGGCCGACCAAGCCGGCCACATGGTGGGAGTGGATCTTTCCGGCAGCAAGATTGGCGGCAGCGTTGAAGGCGCGACGCTCATCTTGCCGGATCCCATGGGGGCGACAGGTTCGACCACGGTGCGAGCCATCGAGCACTACAAGGAGCGTCACGGCAAGCCTGCGCGAGTGATCGCACTGCCGATGATCAGCACACCGGAGTACTTGCGGCGCGTGTTGGATGCGGTGCCGGAGCTTGTGGTGTACACCGCGCGCGTCGACCGTGGATTGAGTGACGCCGAGACTCTAGCGCGTGTGCCTGGCGAGGCTTGGGCCCACGAGAAGGGGCTCGATGCCAAGAGCTACATCGTGCCCGGCGCGGGTGGCATGGGTGAAGTGATCAACAACAGCTGGTGCTAGGGCCTTACGCCTGTCGGCACAGCTGCAACCAGCGTTCCAGGCGCCCTTCACGACCGATGGCACGCAAGTGCGTGTGATCGATCTGTGCCAAGCCATCGCGGCCGTCACGCAGCGGGTCTTCGACGGCGCACGAAGCAATGTGCACAGCCGTGAGCGCGGAGAAGTCCTCGTTCATCCAGCGTGAGGGCTCATGGTGGAAGGCAACGGCTTCGATGACGCCTTGCGGCAAGCCGAAACGCTGCATCAGATGCGCTCCAATGTGCGCGTGGTCCACACCAAAGAGGCGCGCTTCCAGATCATGGCGGGCGGCGCCATCGCGGATCGCCAGTGAGCGCGCGAACTCAAAGCGCTCGGCGCGGCACGAGGCCAGCACCAACTCGCCGCAGTCATGCATCAAGCCGGCGAGGAAGCCTTCTTCGACCAAGCGCTTGTCGCAGCGTTCGGCTTCTAGGATCGCGCGCGTTGCCACGGCGACTTGGTAGCTGCGCTGCCAGACGGACTCGACGGTGAAGTGCTTGAGCAGTCGATCATCGAACTGCTTCATCGTCTCGACCGAGAGAATCAGCGATTGTAGGGCTTCCAAACCCATCAACGCCGCGGCTTCGCCGGGATCCATGATGGTGCGCCGCAAGCCGAAGGCTGCGCTGTTCACCGTCGCCAGCACGCGCGCCGTGAGACCCATGTCGCGTTGCACAATGGCGCCCAAGTCAGCCACGGTGGCTGTAGGGTCCTTGACGCGTTGCGTGAACTCCAACCACAGCGACGGTGCGCTCGGCAGGTGATCAATGTGACTCAGCAAGTGCTGCAAGCGCGGAGTGTTCAGGTGCCTCGCGAGCTCGACGGCACGCACCACTTCCAACTCGGCGTGCGAGCCTGC
>CAIKQM010000296.1 GCA_903829565.1 uncultured Planctomycetota bacterium | reverse complement strand
CTTCGGCCAGCTGCACGACGAGTACCAAACGCAACAAGGACACGGTGGCGGTGGCGTACCGAATGATGTGAATGTGTCAAGTACAGGTGACACGACCAAGGTGCCGTGGGCGCATTGGATCACGGCCAAACATCCGCAAGTTGGCGCGTATGAAGGTGCCGCTGGTCAGGTGCGCGGCGCGTGGCGACCGACAGCAGCGGGCTGCATCATGGATAGCGCTGCGGCCTTTTGCCCTGTGTGCCGCGAACACTTGGTGCTGCGACTCTACGAGTATGTGGATCCGATTGACTCGGTGACGCCGGAGCCGCAAGCGCAGCGCATCAAAGTCCCCTACAAAGTGGGCGAAGAACCGCTGAAGCTAGCGGTGCAAGTCATGCGCCCGGCGACGCACACCTTGGAAGTCGAGTGGTATGTGTTGCCGGAGCGGCACTTTGCGCGCACCGGCAACGGGCCCAGCGTGCGCGATGATGACGGTGGCCAACCTGCCATCGGCAAGCGCGGCACCAAGCCGCTCGCCGACTTGCACGCCAAACCTAGCGCGACATCCAAGGGCAAGTCGGATGGCTTGCACACGCTTGCGATTACCCAGCAGGACTACGAGCCGGGCGTATGGCGTGTGGTGTGTCGCGTGAAGGACACAACGCGGTTGCGCGGCGAGAAGTTTCCCTGGGTGCTCAAAGACGAGCGCGGACTGCTGCAGTCCGAGCGCGGCTGGTGGATCGAGATTCCGGCCCGCTAGCTGGCAGCGGCCGTCGCCAAGCGCACCACGCTGTCCAAGTGCACTGCGCCATCGCTCTGCACATACGGTTGCACATGCGCCTCAAGCCACGCGAGGGCTTGGTCGCGAGCTTTGGGGCCGTGCTGTTCGACAGCCTTCTGCAGCGCGGATGACATCTCGCTCTCAAAGGTCAAGAACTCCGTCACCGAAGCAAGGCGCAAGCGGACCGTCAGTTCTTCGCTTGCGCGCACTGTCCAGCCGGCTTGACACAGGCGTTCCTCCATGGCGCCGGAGCGACCAAAGCGCATAGGCCCGGGCAGCTCTTCGCACGGCACAGGTGCTCCAAACAGCTCGTGACACGCGCGTGCCTGCAAGGCCAGGAAAGGCACGCGCTCAGGCTCGGCCCACCATGACAATGCCAGCAGTCCATCTGGACGTAGATGCGTGCGCACCGCACGCAATGCGGACACCGGCTCGGGCATCAGCATGAAGCCCCAGCGCGACAAAGCTGCATCGAACTGACGGCCCAGCGCCAGACGCTCGGCATCGTGCTCTTCAAAATGCACCTGTGTCGCGCCCATCGCGCGCGCGCGTGCCGCAGCGCGTGCCACCATGTCGGGCGCAAAGTCCACTCCCAAGACCAGGCCGTTCGGCCCTACACGCCGCGCCGCGGTGAAGCTCGGCTCGCCTAGCCCTGAGGCGATGTCCAACACTCGTTGCCCGGGCGCGATGCACGCCAGCTCCACCAGTCGATCATTCACTGACTGGGCACCACGCTCGAAGACCTCCCACCACTTGGCCCACGGAGTCGCCGCGGCCGACCATGCGGCCCGCTGCAATGCCTTGAAGTCTTCTGCTTGCATCGCGAGAGTCTACTCGGGCCAAAGCGTGCTTGGACTTCCACGATGGATCGTTACCAGCTCTACGAGGTGAGTGTGCAAGATCCAGCGACGTTGCTGGCCTTCTTGCTGCGCCTGCATGGCGGTGATCCACGCGTGTTAGCCGAGGATTGCTCGGGCACGGCGGCCTTGGCGCGGTGCTTCGCCGACTCGCATCCTGAGCGACGCGCACTGGCGCTCGACCTGGATGCGGAGGCGCTCCGAAGAGCCGCGCATCCGCGTGTGCAGTGCCTGCATGCGGATCTGCGCACGCAGCCTGCGATGCCTGCGTGTGACCTGATCCACTTGGGGAACTTCTCAGTGGGCTACTTGCACACACGCGCGGAGTTGCTCGCGTACTTGCGTTGGACGCGCAAGCGACTTGCACCCACGGGTGTGTTCACTCTCGACACCTACGGCGGTGCGCTTGCGTACCAGCTCGGCGCGAATGAGCGACGCACACGCTTGGCGGATGGATCACTGCTAGTCTCCACTCTGGAGCGCGTGCACGCCGATCCATGGACGGCACGCGTAGTGGATCACTTGCACTTCACGCGTAGCCTTGCAGGCGCAACGATTGAACAGCTCACGCAAGCGTTCGAGTATCACTGGCGCTTGTGGACGCCGATGGAACTGAAGGAAGCGTTGCAAGAGTGTGGCTTCGCTGAGATGGTTGTGCACACGCAACTGGACCAGCCATGGAGACCCGCAAGCGACAGCATCGACGACAGCGAATGGGTCGCCCTGCTCGCGGCGCGCGGTCACGCACCTGTCTGATGTTTGGACGCGCTCGCGGGGCGAGGCCCCGCAGCAAACTTGGGCCCTCAAGAACATTCCATGTGGACCCCATCTGGCATTCATACGGACATTCTCCACTTTTTCCCCATTCGGCACACCGGTTGCTAGCTAGCACCCTCTCATGACCTGGATCGTGCTCGTACTCGTGCCGTTGGCGCTCGCCCTGATCTTGGGCGTGGCGTGGCAGCGCAAGCTCGAACGCGCGCGCATGGCGCTTGTGCTGGATGAACGGCGCAAGGCGCGCACACGCGGCACCGATCGTGCGCGCCTGCAGTACCCGCACATCGATCTCGCTCGCTGCATCGGTTGCGGCTCGTGTGTGCAAGCGTGCCCCGAAGACGATGTGCTCGGGATGCTGCATGGGCAAGCGGTCGTGCTGCATGGAGCGCGTTGCGTTGGACATGGACGCTGTGCGCAAGAGTGTCCGACCGGCGCCATCGTTGTCACGTTGGGCGATGTGTCGCAACGCGATGACATCCCTGTCGTCGATGAGCGCTTTGAGTCACCGCGCACGCGTGGCCTGTTCTTGGCCGGTGAAGTCACGGGCTGGTCGCTCGTGCGCACGGCAGTCGTGCAAGGCACGAGTGTGGTGGATGAGGTCACGCGCCGCATCGCAAGCGAAGGACGCCCGGTGGGCGCGCCCCCAGGCAACCATGCACTGGATGGCCAGCCTGCACCGCAACACGATGCGCCGGTGCACGACCTCATCATTGTGGGTGCAGGGCCGGCAGGACTGGCGGCAGCGTTGCGCGCCAAAGAGAAGCAGTTGTTGCAGCTCGTGCTCGAACAAGAAGAGCTGGGCGGCACCGTGGCGAAGTACCCGCGGCGCAAGCTGGTGATGACCCAGCCCGTCGAGCTGCCGCTGGTGGGGCCGCTCGAGCGCACCAGCTTTGAGAAAGAAGAACTGGTCGAGCTGTGGACGCGCTTGGCGCGCGAACACGAGCTGCCCATCCGCACCGGCGTGGTCGTACACAAGGTTGAGCCTTTGGATGCAGGGCTGTTGCGCGTGCATACCAGCAACGGCACTTGGACTGCCCGCAATGTGCTGTTGGCCTTGGGGCGCCGCGGCACGCCGCGCAAGCTCGGTGTGCCGGGCGAAGACTTGGCCAAGGTCTCGTACTCGCTGCTGGATGCCCAGAGCTACTCCGGTCGCCGCATCCTCGTGGTCGGCGGCGGCGATAGCGCAGTAGAAGCGGCGCTGGGACTGGCTGAAACAGGCAACGAGGTCGTACTGAGTTATCGTCAAGCAGCCTTTACACGCCTGCGCAGCCGCAACGAAGCGCGCATTCTGGAAGCAATCGCCAAACGCAGCGTGCGCATGGAGTGGGAAAGCGAGCTCAAGCTCGTCAGCCCCACACAGGTGCTCTTGACCACACAACGCGGCGATTTGAAGCTGGAGAACGACGAAGTCTTCATCTTTGCCGGCGGCACTCCGCCGTTCGAACTGCTCCAGCGCTCAGGTGTGTCCTTCGATCCCAAGGAACGCATCGACACGG
>CAIKQM010000295.1 GCA_903829565.1 uncultured Planctomycetota bacterium | reverse complement strand
TGCCGCTCGTGACCGATGGCGATGCGGCGCACCTCATTCGCCACGCCATAGGGGATGCGCCCGCGGACTTGAGCGGCTCGTTGAGCGGTCTCTACGCGCGCACTGCGGGCGTCAACTGAGCCATGCGCTCAAGCGCCGCGCAGAAGTGCTCCACATCGGCGACCGTGGTGTCCCACGAGCACATCCAACGCACCACACCGCGGTCTTCATCCCAGACATAGAAGAAGCTCTCCGCTTGCAGCGGGGCAATCCAGTTCTTGGGCAAGATCGCAAAGACCCCGTTGGCCTGAGTCTGCCAAGCAAACTGGACACCGGGCACGCGCGCCGCGCGCTCGCGCAGCAGCGTAGCCATGGCGTTGGCATGACTCGCATTGCGCCGCCACAAGTCATTCGACAACAGGGCGGTCAGTTGCGTCGAGACATAGCGCATCTTCGAAGCCAGCTGCATCGACTGCTTGCGCACGAAACGGAAGTGCGCGCCGATCTCGGGGCGCAAGAACACGACCGCTTCGGCCAGCATCGCACCGTTCTTGGTGCCCCCTAGCGAGAACACATCCACACCCACATCAGTGGTCAGCGCGCGCATCGTCACGCCCAACGCAGCAGCCGCATTCGCCAAACGCGCTCCATCCAAGTGCAAGTACAAGTCATGTGCGCGGCAGCAGTCCGACAAGGCTTGGATCTCCGCCGGCGTGTAGACCGTGCCGTACTCGGTCGACTGCGTGATCGAAACAACGCGCGGTTGCACATGGTGTTGGTCACGCAAGCCATGCAAGCGCGCCACCACATCCTCAGGCCGCAGCTTGCCATCTGGTGTCGCCACCAACAGCAGCTTGGCTCCCAAGTGGCGCTCCGGAGCACCACACTCGTCGACCGCGATGTGCGCATGCTGCGCGCAGATCACTGCTTCGTGCCGATCCAAGAGAGCCTGCAAGCCCGTGACATTCGCACCGGTACCCAAGAACACCGGGTAGGGCCGCGCGTGCGGACCGAAGTGCTGGCGCACCTGATCCTCCATCGTGCGCGTCCAGTCATCATCGCCATACGCCCGCGCGTGGCCGCTGTCCGCAGAGCGCATGAGCTCCCATACCTCCGGGTGCACGGGGGCGTTGTTGTCACTGGCAAAGTGGCGGCGGGCGGTGTTCATCGCTGCGATTGTCGGGCAACCAACAGCAACAGCAAGAGTGGGCCGTTCTTTTGTAAAGTGACCCGCATGTACGAGATCCGGATGGACCACCCTGGCAAGAACGCCCTCAGCACGGCGTTGCTTGAGCACCTTGAACGCGAACTCCAGCGCGCCGACGGGCAACCTGTGCTGCTGACAGGTACTGGCGATGCGTTCTCTGCGGGAGTGGATCTCAAAGAGATCGCCGGGCTCGACAAGGCTGGGATCGAGCGCTTCTTGGTCAAACTCGAGACAGTTGCCACGAAGCTCTTCCTGCACGCGGCCCCCACCGTCGCGCTAGTCAACGGGCATGCCATCGCGGGCGGATGCATTCTGGCACAGGCCTGTGACTGGCGTTTGGGCATCGCCAGCGAGCGCGCGCGCATGGGGCTCAATGAGCTCGCCATCGGTGCCTCCATTCCGCCGGCTTGCTTGCGCATCGTGCGCCACCGCTTGCCGCCCGAGAATGTCGAGCGCGTAGTGTTCGGCGCCAAGCTCGTCAGCATCGAGGAGGCGCTGCGCTTGGGCCTGCTGGATGAAATCGTGCAAGAAGACGCGATGAATACGGCCTTGACGCGACTGCAAGCCTACACGGCTCACCCGCGCGCGACCTACACGCTTGTCAAGTTGGCTTTACGCGCACCAGCAGTACGCACCACGCCGGAAGAGCAACACCGCTTGCGCGAACAAGAAGTACCCATCTGGGCTTCGACCGACATGAAGCAGCGCATTGAGCGCGTGCTCGGGAGAGGTAAGTGATCACAGCGCTCCTCGCGTGGGTGTGTGCGCTCAGTCCAAGCACCGAGTCCACCCAAGCAGCTGTCATCCCCACACAGGATGTCATTCCCCGCGAGTGGCTGGCGATCGAGGCGCTGGATGAAACCGGGCGCCGACCGTTCCGTCCCGATGCCATCTTTGGCGCCTGCATCGTCGAAGGCCAAGCACCTGACACCACGCGCGTGTGGCGCGGTGAGAACGGCCAAGAACGCCGCTTTGTACCGGTAGAAGCCAGCGCGGACGGAGCGCTGCCAACCGCGTTCGCGTGGGCGCACACCATCGTCGACAGCCCCAGCGAACGCGTGGTGATGGCCCAACTCGTAGGCGCCGCGCGCGGCTTCGTCAACGGAGCGCCCTTCGTAGGCGATGTCTATGGCTATGGATGGCCCGGCGTGCCGGTGCTGTTGAAGCGTGGCCCCAACACGATTTGGATCGCTGGTCCGCGCGGCAACGCTTCCTTTCGACTGCGTGAAGTGAGCGACGAGATCGTGTTCGGTGCTTGGGACGTGACCAAGCCGGACCTCGTGACGGGCAGCGACCGCAAGCGCAACGCACCGCGCGCAGGCGTGTTGTTGTTCAATGCCACTACGCGCGCGCTGGCTCCCAAGATCTTGGAGGCCGTAGGTGAACCTGCGCGCGTAGCCCCCATCTCACGCGCCTTGCAAGTCCCGACGATTCCACCGTTGGGGCTCGCCAAGGTGGCCTTGCCGTTATGGGGCTATGAGCAGGCTCCCAAGACGCCGGGCATGGTGCGCTTCGCGTTTGCCGTGGACACAGGCACCACACGCAAGCTGCATTCGATCGAGCTCGCCGTGCGCACGGACACGGCACCGCGACTCGCCACCTATGAGTCGACGATCGACGGCTCGATCCAGGTGCTGGGCATGCTGCCTCCCGTGGATCCCAAAGATCTTGACCCGCGCACGCTGTTGTCGCTGCACGGAGCCAGCGTCGATCCATGGTCTCAGATCACATCCTACGCACCGAAGCCTGGCTGGCTGCACATCGCCGCCACCAACCGTCGGCCGTATGGGTTCGATTGGCAAGACTGGGGACGCATCGATGCGTACGAGGCGTTGGCCGCGGGCTTGCGCGAACACCGCGGCATGCCCGCGGGTTGGATGTCGGCACCGCGGGCGATGTGCTGCGATGCGCGTGTCTATTTGGCTGGACACTCGATGGGCGGACATGGAACCTGGCACTTGGGTGCGAATGACCCCGACCGCTTCTTGGGTCTCGCGCCCAGCGCTGGTTGGGTCAGCTTTGACAGCTATCCTGCGCGCCCGCAGGGTGAGTTGCGCTCTCTCTGGCACGCAGCTGATGGCGCCTCGCAGACGCTGGCGCTGCTAGAGAACTTGACACAGGTGCCGACCTACATCGTGCACGGCACAGCCGATGACAATGTGCCCGTCTCCGAAGCACAGACGATGATCGACGCCTTGACGGCCGCTGGCGCTCCGCCACAAGTACACCTGCAGGAAGGTGCGGGGCATTGGTGGGATGGCGACCAGGCGCAAGGGGCAGACTGTGTCGATTGGCCCGGGATTTTCGAGCTTTTCGAGGCCCACGACAGGCGTGAACCGCCGCGTAGCCTGCACTGGCAAGGAGTGGATCCGAGCGTGGATTCCACTCACGAGTGGATCGAAGTGCGCCAGCTTGAGCGCTATGGACTCCCCTTCCATGTGAACGCCAGCGTCGATGAAACCGGCGCGTTGAGCATCACCTCGACGAATGTGCGTCGTCTGCGCTTGGGCGGGCTGTTGCCGGGGTGGAACGGCGCATTGACCATTGATGGTCAGTCCATCTTGGCTTTGCACACACGCCACTACGCGCGCTTGGACGGTATGTGGCGCGCCGTCGATGCCGAAGCAGACACGGACACCGGAGAGAAGACGCCCGAACTCTCTGGCCCCTTCAAACGCGCCTTTGATCGCGCCTTCGTGCTTGTCGTCGGTACTGCCGGAACTGCGGCCGAGACTACCGAGCTGGTCGCGCGCGCACGCTATGACCAGCAAGTGTGGTGGTACCGCGGCAATGGCACTTGTGAGATCGTCAGTGACAGCATGTTGGCTGCTCAAGAAGCCAAGTACGCTGGACGCAACCTGATTCTCTATGGCAACGCGGACACCAATCGTGCCTGGGCGCGCGTCTTTGCCGAGTCACCACTCTTGGTGCAGCGCGGGG
>CAIKQM010000294.1 GCA_903829565.1 uncultured Planctomycetota bacterium | reverse complement strand
TCCCCAAGCGTGCGTACGACAACGCCAACCCGCGGCGAGCTTCTACGTCCTTGGGATTCACGGCGAGGACGCGCTCGTAATGAGTCCGCGCCTCTTCATAACGGCCCAACGAATACAGGGCATGCCCCAAGACCCGCGTTTCCCCTACCCGCGCGGGACACTCATCGAGAAAGCGCTGCGCACACGTGACCGCATCGCCATAACGCTGAAGGCGAAAGTGCAACACCGCACATTGATGGAGAGCCGGCGGCCAACCGGGTTGTTCGTCCAACAACGCGTACAGTTCCGCTAGCGCAGCAATGGGTTCGGCCCGCTCGAGCGCCACACGCGCCGCGTAGTAACGCGCAGGCAGGTCCGTGGGCTGCAAGGCTTGCGGATCAAAGGTCTTCCACCGCCCCGCCTCGGCTCGCGGCAAAGTAGCAGGGTTGCGATCCAGAGCGGCACGCAGCTGCTGCTGGGCGCTGCCTGCCCCGCACAACCACAAAGCCACCAGTAAGGCTGCAACCTTCATTGTGGTTCCTCAATGACGAGCACTTGGTCAAGCGCCGGACGCTCGACCACACGCGTGCGCCCCGACAAAAAACGGACTTCCACGCGCTCGACCACGCTGGTTGCGCCCAAGCCAAAGTGCACTTGCGCCGGCACAGCTGCCTGATAACCGCCGCTGGTGCGCACCTCGGCGGCGCGCGTCACATCGCCAGCGGTCACCAACACACGCGCACCAAGCGCATCGACCCGCACGCCATCCGAGATGCGACGCTTGGCCTGCACACGCAGCGCGCGGTGTTGACCATCTTGAACCGCACGATTGAGCAGCACATCCACCGGACCATCCAAACGCAAGGCGACCAAGTCGACGGTCCCGTTGTTGTCAAGATCTCCTGACGCACAGGCGCGCGACACACGCGGCGTGTCCAGCAGTTTTGACTCCACAAAGCGCATCTTGCCGTCATTCAGCAAGAGCTGCGAACGTTGCGCATAGCTGGTATCTGTGCCGGGTTGATCGGCCTGCGGGTACACATGGCCGTTGAACACCGCCAAGTCGAGATCACCATCCAGATCCCAGTCATGCATCGCCGTGCCCCAACCGAGGAGCGGCATGCTAGGCCCCGCAAGTCCGGCCGCCATGCTGCGTTCGCGGTAGCCACCGCTCTTAGCCGAGCAATACAGCGGTGTTGCTTCGCCGCTGAAGACCGTGACATACAGGTCCTCGCGCAAGTCACCATTCACATCGCCACACGCGATGCCCATGGCCGCCATCTCACGGCCATTCGCATCGTGCGACACCCCGCGCGCAAAGGCCACGTCCTTGAAGGCGCCTTGCCCGTTGTTCTCCCACAAGAAGTTAGGCATCGAGTCATTGGCCACGAACAGATCCGTGTCGCCATCCGCATCGTAGTCCAGCGTCATCACACCCAAGCCGAAGCTCGGCACTTGCACAGCGATCCCGCTTTCCTTGGTGCGCTCAACGAAACTGCCATCACCAACACCTTTGTAGTAACGATCGCTCTGCGGCGTGAGCCCTTCGGGCCCGCACATGACCGCGTGCCCCTTCCAGGTACAGGCACCCGTGGTGCGGCTCTTCACAGCTTGGGTGGAGAAGTCGAGATAGCGCACAACGTACAGATCCAGAATCCCGTCGCGATCTGCATCGAACAACGCAGCACTGGTGGCCCAGTCACCCACAGCCCCCAAGCGCACGTGCTCCTTGAAACCCTCTGTCGTGTTCAGCACGACGCGTACTTGACCTAGCTCGCACAGCACCAAGTCAAGGCGGCCATCGTTGTCAAGATCTCCTGACGCGCCACCTGAACCGAAGCGCAACGCGGGCAAAGCCCAGCGCGCTCCACCGGCTTGGAACGTGCCATCACCTTTGCCCAAGAAGCACCGCGCGGGCCGCCCTGGCTCCTGCGCCTCCGCGCGAGCCACGGTCGAGCCATCGACCACCACCAAATCCAAAACGCCATCGCCAGACCAATCACCCAGCAACAGCCCGCCGCCATTCACCTCGGCGATCCAGTCCTTCTCAACTCCGCCATACGCGGTGACGACTCCGGGCAGCGCACGCGCAGAGATGTCTTCGAACAGCGAAGACTGCGTAGCGGCCAACAACAGTGCGGCGATCATGCCTAGGAGTGTAAGACGCGCCCCTAGGCCGACCAACCTGCTCTTCGGCCTTCAGCCGGGGCTCACGGAGTCCACACGACCGACAAACCGTTCGTGAGATTGAAGGTCTCGGCCGCACAGAAGGCGGCTGCGTTGCGATACCAGACCTGGTAGGTGCGCGTTGCGCCTGCAGGCACACCGCCACGCACCGAGACGGATCCGTCCGCTGCGCCCGGGAAGGACGACACACCGGCTGCATTGGTCTTGGTACCCAAGCGCACCACCGTGCCCCCAGCGCAACGCAAACCATCGCCGAACGCCGTACCCAAGCCGGTGTTCGCCTGCGTCGTGCCTTGGAAGTACAGCGCCGAGCTGTTGGCCATGCCGGTGCCTTGGAGCACGAACGTATCGGCCGCAAGGCTCGCCACGCCCGTGCCGCGCAAGCGACCCGCGGTGGCAAGCGAGTTCAGGCAACCCTCTTGAGCTCCCACGGCCGAGGCGTTGCCGCAAGGACACGCAGTGCCAGAACCATCGCCAAAGCAGAAAGGTGTGCCCGTGGCCGTGCTCGGCAGCAGCAACGTGGGCAGGGCCACCATCGTGGTGTTGCCGGCCCAGTCCACAAAGCGCAGTTGGCGCGCAATCGCATCACCTGTACCGCCGACCTGACGCGTGACAGCAAAACGGTACATCTGACCGTTTTGGTTGAGGCCTTCTGCACTGGAGAAGCTGCCTGCGTTGACCGTCAGTGTCGCCGTAGCACCACTGCTGGTCGTCAGCGTGTACACGCCGGGCACGACGAAACCGACCACGGAAGAGGCACCACTCGCGATGGTCGCGTTGTAGGCACGCGGACCGCTGACCTGCAACACGAACGAGGCCGCGTCGCCGTTGGTCAACGTCAGCATCGTGCCTGCGGCCACGCTGCTCGGCAGACTCACGCTACCACCAGTCACGGTCGCAGCCAGTGCATGGGTCGCCGCATTGACCTCAATCCACTCGCAGTAGCCGCGCACGTAGTTGATGCCATCATCCAGCACTTGGTCGCGCACCTTGGCCTTGCAGATCCATGGGC
>CAIKQM010000293.1 GCA_903829565.1 uncultured Planctomycetota bacterium | reverse complement strand
GTCCACGGCACCGATCTGGATTGTGATCGTGGCGCCGCTCGTTTTGAAGGAGCGAGCTACGCGCCGCGATCTCATGTTCTTGCTGGTGATGGTGTCAGGTTTACTTGTCGTCTTCTTGGGCGAGCATGCGACGCAGGCGACAGCACCTGATCCGGCCAAGGGCAATCTGTTGGCTGTGCTATCCGGCGTTGCCTGGGCGTTGGCCGTGATCGGGCTGCGCAAGTTGGCGACTCAACCTGGCGCCGACTCCTCCAATGCGGCTATCGGCGCGCTCGTGGCAGGCAACGTGCTGGCTGCGAGCGTGGGCTTGGTCATGGCCGACATCCCCACCAGCGTGCACCCTGCAGATGCGTGGGTCTTGGTGTACTTGGGTGTGTTCCAGATCGGACTGGCCTACGTGTGCGTCGTGCGCGGACTGGCGCGCGTGGGGGCACTGGAGGCGTCGCTTCTGCTGTTGGTGGAACCCGTTCTGAACCCTATTTTCACTTGGGCTGTGCACGGCGAAACGCTGTCGACCGCCACGTGGATCGGTGGTGCAGTCCTCTTGGGCGGCACCGCGACCAAAGCCGTGTTGGACGCATCCAAACCACCGAATTGAGTCACTCTCCCCACTCTGCCGACAAGGGCTAACCCAATGGACCTGCAGACGATCCTCGACATCTTCTTGCATCTCGACCAGCACCTGAACCAGTGGGCGGCTGAGATGGGCGCATGGCTCTACGCCTTGCTCTTCGGCATCGTGTTCGCCGAAACCGGACTGGTGGTGACTCCGTTCCTGCCCGGCGACTCCTTGTTGTTCGCCGTCGGTGCGCTATCCGCCACCGAGGGCTCACCGATCGATCCTTGGACCGTTTCCGCGCTCCTGATCGTCGCCGCTGTGTTGGGTGATGCGGTCAACTATGCCATCGGCGCGCGCGTGGGCCCCAAGGTCTTCACTGAAGGCTCACGGTTCTTCAAGCGCGAGCACCTCGACCGCACGCATCGCTTTTACGAGAAGCACGGCGGCAAGACCATCATCCTGGCGCGCTTCGTACCGATCGTGCGCACCTTCGCGCCCTTTGTGGCGGGGATCGGCAAGATGACCTACGCGCGCTTTGCCCTCTACAACATTGTGGGTGCTGTGGTGTGGGTGGTGCTGTTTGTGGCGCTGGGGCACGCCTTCGGGAACTTGCCGGTGGTGAAGAAGAACTTTCAGTATGTGATTTTGGGGATCATTGTGTTGTCGGTGCTGCCGATTGCGGTGGAGTGGTGGAGGGCGAGGAGACAGGCAGCCAAGTGATACTGGCGTAGGCGAGTGTGCACAGTTTGTGATCGCTTGTGTTTGGTGTTTGTCAAAAGCACCTGACTTTGGTCACGCTCGCCTTGGAACGTACGTCTGTATTGAATCGGACGGCGCTGCGGAAGCCGGAATGGGCCGCTCGTGCGGGCCTAGGCTGCGTTGGTAGGGGCATTACGACGAGATTGCCCCAGCGAGGCAGTCGTGGCCCAACAACCACCCGGAGGCCTGGTGTGCATGCGGGCCTGCATTATTTGCAGGAATTCCGCCGGCACCCGCGTGAGAAGGTCATGGGAGCCAGTTTGGAGGCACTAAGCCGTGCACACTCATCTGGGCCAGTATCCAAATAAGAAGCGCGGACCGAGCATCACCTGCCCCGTCCGCGCCTCCATCACCTACCTACACGCGCTCAGT
>CAIKQM010000292.1 GCA_903829565.1 uncultured Planctomycetota bacterium | reverse complement strand
CTCCAGCGCATCAAAACCTGCTTGCTCGGCTCTCTGTGTGGCGGCGACAAAGTCTGCGCGTAAGCGGTCCATGTCGGCACGCGTCATCGCCTTGGGCGTGTGCCAGCCGGCTTTAAACGGTTCGGCCGAGGGCCCGATGGTCGGCCACGCGCGCGCGTCCGTCAGCGGCGCATCGCCCTCCCAAGGCACCGAGCACGATGCCTTGCGGCCCGCGTGCCCCAGCTGCAGCGCAATCTTCGAACCCGAATGCGCATGCACAAAGCGCACCACGCGCGCCCACGCCGCGGCCTGTGCCTCGGTCCAGATGCCCGTGCAACCAGGGGTAATGCGGCCATCGGGCGAGGCCGAGGTCGCCTCTGTGATCACCAGGCCGGCACCGCCCACGGCGCGCGAACCCAAATGCACCAAGTGCCAATCATCCGGCAGCCCGTCGACGGCGCTGTATTGGCACATGGGGGACACGACGATGCGATTCGCCAAGTGCATGTCACGCAGCTGGTACGACACGAATGCTGGCACTTCGGTCGCGGCTACGCGTGCACCGCCGCGGCTCAGCGCGTAATGCGCCGTGGCCCGCCGCACCAGCTCGGGATCGCGCTTCTTCAAGTTCTCGTAGGTGATGCGCTTGCTGCGCGTCATCAGGTTGAAGGTGAACTCGACCGGATCCTGATCCATGTAGCGTTCCGAGTTCTCGAACCACTCGAGACTCGTTTGTGCAGCCTTCTGCAGCTTGAGCACGTCCACCTTGCGCGCCTCTTCATAGGCGCGCAGCGTCCGGGGCACATCCTCGCAACCATGACGTACAAAGGCCTCGCACAGCGCGATCGCATCTTCCATCGCGAGCTTGGTGCCTGAGCCGATCGAGAAGTGCGCCGTGTGTGCCGCGTCTCCGATCAGCACCATGTGATCCTTGACCCATGTGCCGCAACGCACTGTCGGGAAGGTGCGCCAGATCGAGCGATTGGCCACCAAGCGATGGCCGCGCAGCTTGTGCGCAAAGATGCGCTCGCAGAACGCCAGAGTCGCAGCCTCGTCGGCTTGATCGAGGCCAGCCTTCCGCCAAGTGTCCTCTGTGCACTCCACAATGAATGTGCCCAAGCCCTCTTCAAAGGGATACGCATGCACTTGGAAGACGCCATGTTCGGTGCGTTCGAACCAGAAGGTGAACGCATCCATGGGCAGCGTGGTGCCTAGCCAAGTGAACTTGCACTTGCGCCAATCCAGACTCGGCTGGAAGTGCGCTGCATGCTTGGTGCGCAAAGCGCTGTTGATGCCATCCGACACGACGATCAAGTCAGCGTTGATCTGGCTCTCATCGTGCACCTCGCTCTCGAAGCGCAGGTCCACGCCCAGCTCGAGCGCACGGCGATGGAAGACTTGCAGCAACTTCTTGCGCGACATGCCGCAGAACCCGTGGCCCGTCGAGCGCACGACGGCATCGCCCAGGTGCGTCTCAATGTCGCCCCAGTAGCGGAACAGCTGGCGGATCTCGCGATAGGTCGGCTCGTCGGCGAGTTCAAAGTTGCCCAGCGTCTCATCCGAGAAGACCACGCCAAAGCCAAAGGTGTCCTCGGCGCGATTGCGCTCATGCACCACGACTTCCGCCGTGGGGAAGGCCTTCTTCATCAGGATGGCGAAGTACAGGCCCGCCGGGCCACCGCCTAAGCACGCGATCTTCATGGCGCATGAGGATACGCATCCGAGGCACGCCTAGACGCGCTATCCTCATGCATCCTCTATGACGCAGCCCGCCGAAGACCGCCCGCGCGATTGGATCGAGGCCTTGGCGCGCTTGCGCGATGCGCGCACGCCGTGTGCCTTGGTCGTGGTGACGCGCTTGGTCGGGTCGGGTCCGCGCGAGCCAGGGGCGCGCATGGTGGTGGCCGAGGGGCGGCCGGTGCACGGCACCATCGGCGGTGGCAAGCTCGAACAGTTGGCGTGCGAGCACGCGATGTCGCAGTTGGCGCGAGGAGTGGCGGTGGAGGCCCTCGAAGTGCCTTTGTCGGACGCTGCGGGTCAGTGCTGCGGTGGCAAGGTGACGCTGCACATCGAAGCCTATCCGTGGCGCACGCCGCAGGTGGTCATCTTTGGTGCGGGGCATGTGGCCCAAGCGTTGGCCGGACTGGCGCCATGGTTAGGAGCCGAGGTGACCTTGATCGATCCGCGCAATGCGGCCGAGCTCGTGCCCGTGCCGCCGGCCCACAAGCCGTGGAAGCTGTTGCTCGTGGATGCGCCGGAGGCCGAGCTGGAGCACTTGCCTGGCGACAGCTTGGTGCTGGTGATGACGCACTCGCACGCTCTCGATCTCGATGTGCTCGCGCGCGCACTCACGCGCGACTTCCGCTACCTCGGGTTGATTGGCAGCGAACGCAAGTGGAGCAAGTTCCGCGCGCGTTTGTTGGCGCGTGGCTTCAGCGAGGCCCAGTTGGCGCGCGTGCGTTGTCCGATTGGCTTGACAAAGCACTCCAAAGAGCCCAATGCCATCGCTCTGTCGGTGGCCGCCGAGTTGTCGGATGTGTTAGCTCTCGAGCGACTCGCCTAAGCGTGTGGCGAGGGCGCGCAGCTGCGTTTCCAGCTGCTGCACGCGTGTCTCCAGTTGCGTGATGCGCGTCAGCGGGTCGGGCGCGCCAGCCGTGGGTGTCGCCTGCGGCACCACTGTGGGGGACGCATGCAGCGTGGCTTCTCGTGTAGGCACAGGATGCGCGCCGGGGGCCAAGCGCTGCGACCAGTACTCGGCCCGCGAGCCCAGCGGCGGTTCATGGCGTTGCGTGAGCCCTTTGCTCTCCAAGCTGCGCAGCACCGCCATCAAGTTGTCCATGGTGGCCACTTCGGTCATGCGCGAGGCCCGCGCACGCATCTCGCCCGGCTGTTGCGGGCCGCGCAACAGCAGCTCAGTCAGCACCGCCGCTTCCTGTGCGTTGAGCGACAAGCGCTCGCGCATGTTGTGACGGAACTTCTCCACGCGGCTACCCGCGGTGGTCACAGCGCCGACATAGCCTTTGATGATCAGCTTCGAGAGCGCTTGGTTCACTTCACCGTCCAGCAGCTCCGTCACCGGATCGCGGTTACTCTTCTGGTTGCAACCCACCGTCGTGGAATTGAGCGACAGCGGATACGAGTCCGGTGTGGTCATCTCCTTCTCGGCGAGGACGCCTAACACGCGTGCTTCGATGGGGTCGAGTTGGTCTTCGGGCTTCATGTGTGGGGAAGGAGCTCGGGGGTCGTGAGGGCGAGGTGTTCGATGCGTCGCGCGAGTTCGGCATCCAGTGCGGTCAAGCAACGCGCACTATGCGTGGTCAGGGCAATCGATACGCGGTTCCAACTATTCGACCAATCGGGGTGATGATCTAGAGCTTCCGCCTCGGCGGCGACGCGCGTCATGAAAGCGAAGGCCGCAGCAAAGTCGCGAAAGCGCAGCTCACGCCGCAGGGTTTGCTCGTGGTGCGTCCAGTGTGGCAACTCGCGCAGCAGTTGCTCCAGCTCGGTCGTGGTCAGGGGTGTGCGGCTCATGGCGGGCTAAGGCAGCGTGTACGGTTGTTGCCGTGCGTACAAGGCCGCACGAGCTTCAAGGTCGGGCAACGCTTGGTTCAACTGCAGTGCGCGTGCGCGCTCCAAGGCTTTTGCAATCGTCTGTTGCGCTTCGTTCCAGCTGCCGCGGCGTGCCAGTGCCGCTGCGCGTACATCCAAGTAGCGCGGGTCGGCCTTCTGTGTTGCGTCATGCGCTTGCAACACGCGCAACGCGAGCTCCGCATCGTGTGTGCTCACCTCAGGCGCTACCACCAACCACCACGCCAAGGTCAAGGCCTCATCCACTGCGGGCCGTGCTTCCCACGCAGCGCGCAAGTGCACCAACGCAGTCGCCACATCACCGCGAGCAAGTGCCAGCTCTGCCAACGCCGTGTGCGCAGGTGCTGTGCGCGCATCCAACGCGAGAGCGCGCTCGAACGCTGCTTGGGCGGCCGTCGCATTGCCAAGGGCCGCCAAGGCACGGCCCAGAGCCAGCTGCGTCTGTGCCTCCGCCGGCTGCAGTTGCAACGCACGCTCGTACAACGGCACAGCTGCAGCGGGATCCTGCGACTGCATGCGCACATGCCCCAGTCCGGTCAGCGACTCCACATCCGTAGCATCGGCAGCGAGCACTTGCTCGAACACCATAGCTGCTTCGCTCAAGCGTCCTGCTTGCGCCAAGGCGACAGCCAAGCTGCGGCGCGCGTTGAGATTCTTGGGTGCTTGCTCCACGGCTGCTTGAGCGCGCGCCACCGCATCCGCTGTGCGCCCCAATCGCCGCAGCATTTCGGCTTGTGCGCCCACTGACTCGCGCGAACCGGCAGCGCTCGCGCGCTCGAACTCGCGCAAGGCTTCGTCCCAGCGCTCGAGTTGCGCGTAGGCAACGCCCGAGTTGTACAGGTAGGTCGCGCGGAAGGCTGTTGCTGCATCCGCGCCACTGGCACGCAGCTCGGCGCTTGCCACAAGCGAGGCCACGACAGCCAACCCGATCGTTCCGCGCAGCACAACGGGCGTAGCCCGATCCAGCAAGCGCACGACGCACCAAGCTGCCGCGACAGCTGCGAATGGCGCGATCGGCAAGCGATAGCGCGGTGAGTACCAGAACACCATCACCACCGCGACCGTAGCTGCGAACAGCAACCACTCGGGCAGCAGCACGCGCGGTCGCGTCACCAGCACCAAGAGTGCCACCAACAAGGCCGGCACAGTCAGCCACGCCAACGGCAGCGGCGCGAGCCACAGCAACGCATGGCGACCGTCTTCGCGCTCGAGGCTTGGTGTGTACACATCACCGTAGACCTGCCCACCCACGAACCACCATAGCTTGCGTGCTTCGAGCAGCACCGTGCGTCCGAGGTCCTCTGTGAGGTACGTCAAGGCCATTTGACGGTAGACCTTGTCTGTTGCGCTCCATGTGCCATCCGTCTGGTCGCGCACGGCCTCGCGTGCCATCAAGGTCTGGCGCTCACGATCGGTCGAGACTCCAGCAGCCGCTTGGTAGATGCCCGTGGCACCTGGTTGATTGCCGTGATGCAGTCCAAGGCCCGACTGAGCGCTCAACGGAATGAACTCGCCACATGCGAGCGCGTTGTGGACGACCGACGGCACCAAGCAGGCCACGCCCATCAAGCCTGCAGCCGCAGCTGCACGCCACGCACCTGTGCGCCAACCAAGCCACACGGGCAACACCACCAACACCGGCACCAAGGTGGGGTTCGCCAACACAGCCACTCCGCTGGCTACGCCGCACCAAACCAAAGCGCGCCGTGTGCGTGCTTCCACCGCGCACCATGTCGCGTCCCACAACCACGCGATCGTGCACAGCTGCACCGTGGAGTTCAGTACGCGCGTTGTCATGTAAGCCGGATCGCGCAGCACCAAGTACAGCCCTGCCGCCAGCACAGCGCCCCACTCGCCCACATGCCGTCGCGCCACGCGTGCCACCAGCCACGCGGTCAGCACATGCAAGGCCATCTGCACCAAGTACAACGCACTCAAGCCACCGCCGAGTGAGCGCACGAGTCCGACCACATACGGATACAGCGGCGCGGACATGAACGGCACGCTGTCGACGAGCTGCCCGTCAGCAATGCGCCCGCCCCAATCCCAATACACCTTGGCATCGTTGATCGGGGCCAAAGCCAGCGGATCGCCGGCACTGGCTGCCCACATGCCGATCTGTGCCAGCGCGCCGAGCGCTAGCACTGCTGCCAAACCACGCCGCGGGGACAACGCCACGCGCGTGAGTCTAGCTTTGCTTGGCGGCTGCGATCGCCTTCGTCAAAGCCGGTACGACTTCGAAGGCATCGCCGACGATGCCATAGTCCGCCACCTTGAAGATGGGCGCCTCGGCATCCTTGTTGATGGCGACGATCACCTTCGAGGTGCGCATGCCGGCCAAGTGCTGGATCGCGCCCGAGATGCCGACCGCGATGTAGAGCTGCGGCGCGACTGTCTTGCCCGTTTGACCGACTTGTTCGCCGTGCGGGCGCCAGCCTGCATCGACCACCGCGCGCGTGGCACCGGTGGCGGCGGCG
>CAIKQM010000291.1 GCA_903829565.1 uncultured Planctomycetota bacterium | reverse complement strand
TGTGCCGTTCTACGGCGATGGTACGACGCGCCGCGACTACACCTACATCGCGGACATCGTCGATGGAGTCGTGCGCGCGCTGGATCGCTGCGCGGGCTACGAGATCTACAACCTAGGCGAATCGGCCACGACCTCGCTCTCTGAGCTGGTGCAGTGGATCGGCGAGGCCTGTGGTCGCGAGGTGCTGCTCGATCGCCAGCCCATGCAGAGCGGCGATGTGGTCCTGACGTGTGCCGATGTGACCAAGGCGCGCGCCAAGCTGGGCTACGCTCCCTCGGTGCCTGTGAAGGACGGTTTGGCCCGTTTTGTGGCTTGGTACCGCGCCCGGCACAGCCTCTGAAGGCAGTTTGGGGCGGAAATCCTTGCCTGAGGCGAGTTTGGGGCGTTGCCGGACTCAAGTCGTGCCCTTAGCATTTCGATGCTAAAGGCCCCTGCGCGTCGCGTGGGGATCCCCATCCCGCCCGCCTGCACGGCTGGCACGACTCGAACCCCCAAAGAACTAGGCGCGTCATGAAAGGCGTCATCCTCGCCGGCGGTCTCGGTACGCGGCTCTTCCCGCTGACCAAGATCACGAACAAGCACCTGTTGCCGATCTACGACCGGCCGATGATCTATTACCCGATCGAGGCGATGGTCAACGCCGGCATCACGGACATCATGATCGTGACTGGTGGCCGCAAGTCGGGCGACTTCTTGTCGTTGCTCGGGAACGGCAAGGACTTCGGCTTGAAGCACCTGAACTACACCTACCAAGAGGGTGAAGGTGGCATTGCCGAAGCATTGGGCTTGGCGGAGCATTGGGCCGCCGGTTCGCCGGTGTGCGTGATCCTCGGTGACAACATCATCGAGTGGAACATCAAGCAGGCTGTCGATGACTTCAAGACGCAGCAGAAGGGCGCCAAGATCATCGTCAAGGAGGTCCATGACCCCGAGCGCTTTGGTGTCGCGACGATCAAGGACGGCAAGGTGGCCAAGATCATCGAAAAGCCGAAGAATCCCGAGTCCAAACTGGCTGTCATCGGCATCTACCTGTACGACGGCCGCGTGTGGGACATCATCAAGACGCTCAAGCCCAGCGATCGCGGCGAGCTTGAGATCACCGATGTCAACAACTGGTACATCCAGGACGGCACGATGTCGTACGAGGTGCTGAAGGGGTGGTGGACCGACGCGGGCACCTTCAAGAGCCTGCATTCCGCCGCATCGTTGGTGGCCCAAGGTGGCGCCAACAAGATGGGCTGAGGCCCACTGCTTAGGACGCCATGATGAAACGTGTGCTCGTCACTGGAGCGAGCGGCATGCTCGGCAGCCAGCTGTTGCTTGATGCACCGGCTGGCTGCACGACGATTGGGACAGACTTGCGACCTGATGCGCCGGTGACGGTGCCCGGGGTTGATTTGGCTGATCCGCTAGCCGTGTCCGGTTTGTTTGACAGCCATGGTCCGTTTGACGCAGTCTTGCACTGTGCTGCTTGGACTGCGGTGGACTTGGCGGAAGAGAAGGTCGCGGAAGCGCGCCGCGCGAATGCGACTGCGTGTGCGGTCCTGGCGGCCGAGTGTGCTCGGCGCGGGACGCGCTTGGTGGCTGTCTCGACTGACTTTGTGTTCGACGGCACGGCCAGCACGCCCTACACGGTGAATGCGCCCACGAATCCTGTCTCGGTCTACGGGCTCACCAAGCTCGAAGGCGAGCAAGCGATCCTCAGCTTGCACGGCGCGAACAGCGCTATTGCGCGCACACAGTGGTTGTACGGCCCGCGTGGCCGGCACTTTCCCGGCACGATGCTGCAGTTGGCCAAAGACAAGAAGCAGCTGAAGGTCGTGCACGATCAAGTGGGCTCACCGACCTCGACACTGGAGCTGTCGCCAGCGCTGTGGGATCTCGCGCGTTCGACCGAATGCGGCGTCTTCCACGCGGCTTGCGAAGGCCAGGCGAGCTGGTTCGAGTTCGCCTGTGAGACCTTTCATCTGGCGGGTGTGCAAGGCCTGGAAGTCACACCTTGCACCACGGCGGACTTCCCGCGTCCCGCGCGTCGTCCGGCGTACTCGACACTCGATTGCTCGCGCTTGACCAAGCTGCGCGGCAAGCCTCTGCAACACTGGCGCGATGCTCTCGCGACCTACCTCAAGGAAACGAACTGATATGCACGCGATCCCTGATCAGCCCTTTGATGCAGCCCACGGCGTTACGGTCCTCGTGACGGGAGGTGCGGGCTTCATCGGCACGAGCTTTGTCCACATGCTGGCCGAGCTGCGTCCGCAGTGGAACATCGTCAACTTCGATGCGCTGACCTACGCGGGCAATCTGGAGAACTTGGAAGGCCTGCGCGGCAACGCACGGCACCAGTTCGTCAAGGGCGACATCTGTGTCGACGAAGACGTCGAGCGCGCCTTCGCCGCGTGCTCCAAGTTCGGTGGCAAGGTGTGTGTGGTGCACTTCGCCGCCGAGAGTCATGTCGATCGCTCGATCATCTCGGGGCGTCCATTTGTTTTGACAAATGTGCTCGGCACGCAGACGCTGCTGGATCATGCCCGCAAGTTGGGTGTGATGCGCTTCGTGCATGTTTCCACCGATGAGGTGTACGGCACACTCGGGGCCACGGGGGCCTTCAGCGAAGAAACGCCGCTGGCTCCGAACTCGCCGTACTCGAGCAGCAAAGCCGGCTCGGATTTGCTCGTGCGGGCCGCAGTGCACACCCATGGCTTCCCGGCGCTGATCACGCGCTGCTCCAACAACTACGGTCCGTACCAGTTCCCGGAGAAATTTTTGCCGCTCATGATCGCCAACATCGGCGAAGGAAAGAGCATTCCCGTCTATGGAGACGGTTTGCAGATTCGCGACTGGTTGTATGTGCGTGACCACTGCGAGGCGATCCTCGCGGTGCTGGAGCGCGGCCATGTCGGCGAGGTCTACAACATCGGCGGCAATAACGAGATGACCAACATTGCCTTGGTTAAGCGGGTCTTGAAGGAACTCTCAAAGCCGGAAAGTCTGATCACCTACGTCAAGGATCGACCTGGCCACGACCGCCGCTATGCCATCGATGCGACCAAGATCCGGCGCGAGTTGGGCTGGAGCCCGCGTTACACGTTTGACCAAGCTTTGCCGGAGACCATTCGTTGGTACCACGCCAATTCTGCGTGGTTGCAGCGCGTGCGTAGCGGCGCGTACCGTGACTACTACCAGCGGCAGTACGGTTCCTAACGCTGATCTGCTCAACCCATGAGCGGATCCTGCCGACAAACACGCTTGTACCGCCGTCTATCCCCGACGGCTCCCCACGCATGGTCCGCACGCTCATCTTCCTACTGTCGCTCGCGTGTCTACTACAGGCGCTCGCTGGCTGTAACTCATCACCTGACAAGCGCACTCTGCAGTATTTGAATACGCAGGGCTTCGGCAACCGCTATAGCGGTAACGCTGAAGAAGAGAACTGGCTCGCTATCGGCGACCAGTTGTCGATCGCGGACAGCTACAACACGGATCTCGACAACATCACGGTCACCGTCGACATCGACGGCACGGTGGTGCTGCCCGAGCTCGGTGCTGTGCGTGTCGCAGGTCTGACCCGCACGGGCGTAGAGGCCCTCTTGATGGAGAAGTACTCGCCGTACTACGACCGTCTCGACATCAAGGTCAAGATCACGACGCGCAACAAGAAGTACTACGTCTTCGGTGAGACCAGCACGCAGGGTGAGGTGGACTTCCCCGGCGATTTGACGCTGTTCCAAGCTGTGACTCGCGCCGGTCCGAAAGACGAGACCGCCAACCTGGGTCGTGTGCGCTTGATTCGTGCCGACCCTAAAGATCCGTTCGTTCAGACCTACGATCTGGGTGACATGATCAGTCACGGGTACTCGACCTTCAACGTCCAGGTCCAAGAGAACGACATCATCTACGTACCGCCGTCGATGATGGCCGAGATCGGCTACTTCTTGGACACCTTGTTCTTCCCGGTCAAGCAAGTGCTCACGGGCCTTGCCTCGGCGATCTTCTCGCTGAGCTTCTTCACCGGCACTGGCAACTTTGCCAACTCCAGCGGCATCTTCTGAGGCTAGCCCCTAGCTATTCCCTACGACTATGGCAGTCCAGATCGAACAACAGGGTCAGTTGCAAGAGTTCCTCGCGGTGCTGTCGCGCCGCAAGTGGCAGATCCTCTTGCCCACGTTGGTGTGCGCTTCTCTGGGCGCGTTCCTCGCGGTCATTGTGCCCAAGAAGTATGTGACCTCCACGCAAGTGGAGCTGCGTCCCGTGAGCGTGGCCCAGGCTTCCAAGGAGCCCGGCAACGCGCCGTTCCAAATCAAGGCCATGGAGCGCGTCAAGAAGGTTGTCACCGACCTTCAGAACCGCGAGTACCTCGCCCTGTCGCCGGACGCGCAGCGCGACTTCTTGGAGGACGTGCAAGAAGACATCAAGGTGGTGACGAGCTCACCCACCTTGCGTGGCACGACCTTCGTGACCATCGAGTACGCCGATGTGCGTCGCGAGTGGGCCGCGGAGTTCCTCAAAGCGCTGCGCGAGGATTGGATTGCGGATGTGGTGGATGGCGATCGCCGTCGTGCCACCTTCGCGTTGGAGAGCTTGCGCACCGAGCGCCGCTTGCTGGAGAAGCAGCAGAAGTCGCAAGAAGAAGGCTTGACCAACTTGCGCCGCCAACACGGTCTTTCGGCTACGCAGCCGGCGGGCGGTGGTGCGCGCGAGCGTGCGGAAGACCCGGTGTATGCGCGCTTGAAGTCCAATGAGACCGAGCGCGACAAGATCTCGCGTTCGTTGCAGGCTTTGGATGTAGAGATCGCGCAGCTTGAGCTGGCGTTGCAGGACTTGCCGCCGACGATCGCCTCCACGGATGTGGTGCCGGGTGAGAGCAATGCGACTCAGTTGGGCGAGGTGGAGGGCCAGATTGCCGCCGCTCAAGCCAAGCTGAAAGGCATCAAGCCCAGCCACAGCCAGTACATCAAGACGCAATTGGAGATCCGCGGCCTGGAAGAGCGCCGTGACCAGCTCTTGCGTCAATCGACGAAGGCTCAGATCGTGGCTGGCTCGCGTCCCAATCCGGATCTCGAACCGGCGCGCAAGGTCATCGAAGACAAGAAGCGTGAACGCGCGGTGGCCTCGGCCACGCTCGAGCGCCTCGAGTCGGATATCTCGCGGGATCGCCTGGCAGCGGAGGAGCTGCAGGATGTGTACCGCGAAGAGCGCGAGCGCATGGGCGAGATTGCGCGCTTGCAAGAGAAGCTGCTCGCCATCGACAAGAAGTTGATGGAGAAGGGGCAGGAGGTCGACACCTTGCTGAGCCCGCTGTCGAACCCGTTCTCGATCACGGCTGAGGTGTGGACGCCGCAGCGTCCTACGGAGCCGAATCCCTGGATGATTCTGAGCTTCGGTATCGTGCTTGGCCTAGCGTTGGGCGTGGGCTCGTCGCTCTTGGGCGAGTTCAGCCGCAGCTGCTTCCGCGGTGTGGCCGACATCAGCCGCGTGATGGTGGTGCCGGTGCTCGGTGCGGTCGACCGCATCGTGACGCAGGCTGAAGCGCGTACTCTGCGTATGCGTCGCACCTGGATCGGGGCCTCGAGCCTCGCTGTCGCGGCAAGCGTGGTCTTTGTGACGTGGGCTTGGGCCTACGATGCACAGCTGCTTGCCCCGTCGCTACGGGAAGCCATCGAACAGTTGCGTGAGGCACTCCGCTGAGCCCTCAGGGGCTACGCGGTTGACCAAGGAGGACGTCGGTGCGTGACCTAATCGTCGCCGCGTTCATCTTGCTGGCACTGCCGACGTGCTTCCGTCGGCCGTTCATCGGGCTGTTGTTGTTCACCTTGCTGGCGTACATGCGCCTGCAGGACTTGACGTGGGGCTTCGCTCGCTTTGAGCGTTGGTCGTTCTATGTCGCGGCCGTGACCTTTGCCGGGTTCGTGCTGCACAAGAGTGATCGCAAGTTCATGTCGGGTGACATCCGCAACTGGATCATGGTGGCGCTGGCCGCCACGGTCGGTGTGTCGATGTTGGCTTCAGGTGACAACGGCAAGGCTGAGCTCCAGAGCTACACCGAGTATGTGAAGATCATCGGAGTCGCGCTGTTCACCACCGGTATCGTCACCAATCGCGAGCACCTGCGACTCTTGGTGTATGTGATTGCACTGAGCTTTGCCTTTTACGGCGTGAAGAACGGTTTGGCGTTCATTCTCTCCGGGGGCAGCCTCGTCATCATCACGGGCCCAGGTGGCATGTTGGCCGACAACAACGACTTCGCGTTGGCGTTGGTGATGGGCATTCCACTGGTTTTGCACCTGGGTTTGGCCGAGAAGCGCACCCTGTTGCGTCGCTCCATGCTGGCCTGCGTACCGCTGATGGTGCTGGCGATCGTGGCCACGCACTCGCGGGGTGCCTTCGTCTCGCTGGCTGCGATGACCTTGGTTCTGGCGTGGCGCTCGCGCAATCGGGTCGCGAGCTTTTCGATGATCGGCCTAGTGGTATTGCTAGGTGTGATTGCTGCTCCCTCTGCATATCTGGAGCGCATCACTTCGATCGCGCAGTACGAAGAAGATGGCTCGGCCAAGGGACGTCTGGCCGCTTGGGCCGTGGCTGGCAACATGATCGTCGACAAGCCGCTCTTCGGTGTGGGCTTCGACAAGTTCCAGCGCAACTATCGCGACTACGATGACAACGTCACGACTACAGACGATGGTGCTGCGGCACCCTTAGGCACGCGCGTGGCGCACAACAGCTATCTGCAGGTGTGGGCGGAGTGCGGCACACTGGCCTTCGCCATGTACATCTCGCTGCTGGTGTTGTCGTTCTTGGAACTGCGGCGCGTGCGACGCATGGCGGAAATGCGCTACCACACGAGCTGGATCATCTCGTACGCCGTGATGTTCGAGGCGGCACTGGTCGCCTTCACTGTGGGCTCGATGTTCTTGAACCGTGCTCACTTCGACCTCTACTACCACTTCGTCGCGATCGTGGCCGTGTTCGGTGTCGTCGCCCGCCGTGCCATGGAAGCACAGCCCGAGCGCATTCCCGAATCCGCCGGCACGCGCCCCTTGCTGCGCACT
>CAIKQM010000290.1 GCA_903829565.1 uncultured Planctomycetota bacterium | reverse complement strand
AGCAATAGCGATCTGTACACCAGTGCGATGGCGGAGTTCGTGCAGACCTTCGCCACGCATGTGACGCCGGAAGGCTATCCCTACCACTTCTGGATCACGGGGGGGGCGCTGGCGGTCGAGAACGCGATCAAGGTGGCCTTCGATTGGAAGGCGCGCAAGTTGGGCGCCGCGTTGAAGGACGACGGTGCCAGCCTCGTGGCCATGCACTTCAAGCAGGCCTTCCACGGGCGTTCCGGCTACACGATGTCGATGACGAACACCGATCCCAAGAAGATCGCGCTGTTCCCGAAGTTCTGCTGGCCGCGCGTGCACAACCCCGGGATCGTGTTCGATCTCGACGGCAAGATCATCAACGACATCGAGGCCGAAGAGCGCAAAGCCTGTGCCGACATCGAGCAGGGCTTCGCCCAGTTCAAGGGCAAGGTGGCTTGCATCATCGTGGAGCCCATGCAGGGTGAAGGTGGTGACAACCACTTCCGTCCGCAGTTCCTCGCCAAGTTGCGCCAGTACGCCGACGAAAACGAAGCGCTGCTGGTGTTCGACGAAGTGCAGACGGGCTTCTTCGGTTCGGGCAAGCCTTGGATGTGGCAGCACCACGGCGTCAAGCCGGATGTGGTGGCCTTCGGCAAGAAGACTCAGATCTGCGGCCTGTATGCCAACACGCGCGTCGATGATGTGGCTGACAACGTCTTCCACCTGCCGTCGCGCATCAACTCGACGTGGGGCGGCAGCTTGACCGACATGGTGCGTTCGCAGCGCATCATCGAGATCATTGTGGAAGACAAGCTCGCCGACAGCGTGCTGGCCAATGGCGCGCGTTTCGTCGCGGGTTTGCGCGGGATTGCGCGCACTTGCTCGGCGATCAGCAATGTGCGTGGAGTCGGTTCTCTCGCGGCTTACACCTTGCCCGACACGGCCACGCGCGGGCAGTGGTTGGATGCCATGCTGCAGCGCGGCTTCTTGGCACTACCGTCGGGTGAACGCTCGATCCGCTTCCGCATGCCGCTGAATGTGAGTGCCGCGGAAGTGGACCGCGCCCTCGAGATCATCGCCGCCTGCGCCAAGTCGGCCGCCTGAGCCTGTCAAGGCTGCTTGTCACCCATCTCGGCGCGCAGCTTCTCCAGCTCGGCATCCGCGTTGTTGGGGCCGATCTGTTCCTTGGCCTTGTCGCGGAGATCGTCTAAGGCAGGGATTGGTGCTTGGATGCCAAACTCTCCCAACTCGTCGGGTACGGTGTTCTCGCGCTGGGCTCGGAACTCGGGCACGCGGCTCATCGAGACATCCTCGAGTGGCTTGACCGGTGCTGTTGCTGTGTTCGGTTCATCCAGCGTGACGGCCACAGGCTTGGGCTTGGAGTCACTGCAGGCTGCGAGGAGCACGCACACGCAGCCAAGGAGTCTGGACTTCACGGCAGCTCCTTGATGCCCAGCCCTTTGGTCAAGCGCTGCCATGCATCGGGTGTGAAGCTCTTGGAATAGGCGTTGAGCGCGCCTTTGTAGCGCTTGTTCCAGCGCGCACGGAGCTCTTCGCACTCCTGCACCTTCACGCTGTTGCCTTGCGCGCTGTACACCTCGATCAAGCGCTCTAGACGCGCCGTGTGACTGCGGTGCGTGGCTTCCAACTGAGCCACATGGTTGGCCATGTCTCGCAAACGTTTGGCCGGGTCCACAATCGCATCGCGTCGATCGCGTGTGGGTGCGGGTTGCTCTCGCCCTGCGGGCGGCACGGTTTGGTTCTCCGGTCTACGCGCATCGCGTTCCGGT